>CALQCP020000106.1 GCA_943329105.2 Chitinophaga pinensis
AGCGGAGTCGGCCTCCTCAAGGAGACCCCACACTTCCGCCGGGGTCTTCGCCTGGCGCAGGAAGCGTCGGAACTTGTCTTGGGTGAGGACGCCGAAGATGCACTCCATGGCGTCAATATGTTCTTCGGGGCGATCTTCTGGTGACAAGAGCAGGAACACCACATGCACAAGTTGCTTGTCGAGCGCCTGAAATTCAAGCCCGCCCGGGGCGATGCCCACGGCCACAAAGACGCGCTGTACTTCAGTGGTCTTCACGTGTGGCGCAGCAACACCATGACCAAATCCGGTGGAGCCGCGCTTCTCGCGCTTGATGACCGCCTTGGAAAGTTCCTCAATCAGTGCCGGCTTGACGGCGCCTTGGGTGGCCAGCACCTCTACCAATTCGCGGATCGCATCGTCGCGCTTGGTCGACTTCAGCGGTGCGATGATGGCTTTCTCGACGACGATGTCGCGGAGCTTCATGGTGGGGGCTTTCCTTGCAACTGCGAGTGCACTGACTGCGCGATCGGCCAGAGTGCAGACTCAAGCCAAAGGCGGCCGCCGGAGTGTCCGACGACCGCACAGAGTACAGAATTCAGTGATCGCGCGCGATGACGCGCTAGTCAAGCCTTCGGCGCGTCCCAATGTGCTTCTTGGCGCCGCGAATGCGGTCTTTCCATTCATGCAATTGCCGTACCGCCCGGTCGGAAACGAGATCAACGCAGGCATACAAGTCACGATGCTCACTGTTCGTCACAAAGTCCTTATGGTGCTCAACGTCACTCACCACTTCCACGTGGTACCCGTGAGGCACTCGCTCAATGATGACTCGGATTTCTTGTAGCTGATTAAAGAAGTGCGGCAGCCGCGACATCTTTCGCTCGATGTAATCCCGAATGGGTTGCGTCAGTTCCATGTGCTTCGCGCTGATGGTGATATGCATGACGTATCAACTTTCTGATGCAAACTGGACCTTGTAAAGGAATCCACCCCGAATTTCGGCCCATTGAAATTCGGCAGGAGTGACGAGTACATGTTCGCCCGCGCCGCGCGACATCGCATTGGCTTGGGCATCAAATATCAAAGTGATTTCACTACGTTTTCCAGCGCGGCGAATGGTGATCGCCAATTCTGGCACACGGATTGCCGCGGTCGCTTCGGTCCATTCGCGGGGTGAACGAACGGCGGTGCCGTCAATTGCAACGATGACATCGCCAGCAACAATTCCGGCGCGTTGTGCCGCCGATCCTCGCGCCACCCGCGTCACTTCCACGCCGTCAGTAGCCGCTTTAATGTCCACGCCAACATTCCGATCCCCGCGCCCCACGGCAACATCAACAGCGGGGCGCGCCAAGACCCACGCGCGCCAACTTGCTTCAAACTCATCGATAGTGGCGCCAAAGACATCCTCAATCGCGCGGCGCCCGGTGCGGTCTTGCGCAAAGGTGTCCACGTATCGCTTGTACCAAGCGCGCAACTTTCCTTGATCGGCCATGTATTCAAAGACCGAACGCACCACCGGATAGAGCGTCTGACTCTTGGCCATGAATTCATCAGGATTCATGGTGACCACCTGTGCCAGCGAGATAGCGCGCTTGTTTGCCGCAATCTTTCGAGCCTGATTATGCCGCTCTGTAGGTACAAATCGGATGGAAGTGTCGGGTGCAAGTTCGTACACCTCATACAGCGCGGCAAGGCCTTCCTGCACCCACATCACATGCGGTTGACCGAGCCGCTCCATGTGCCCAAAGTGCATGGCATGCGTGTACTCGTGGCGCAACACAGTGCCGATATCGCCCGTGACAATGCGCCGCCGCGGATGTTCGTACATGCCGGCACTGGTGGGGCTATCAGCGAATATCTTCTTGATATCTGCCGGCGTGGCAACCGCAACAAAGATCTCCGTGTCCGGCGGTGCCTCAAAGAGGGTGGCCGCTTGTTGGTCAATTTGCGCAGCAAGCATCTTCTGCATGTCTGCTTGGCTTGCATCATCAAGGCAACTGGCAAACACCATGCGATGTACTTCATCAATGGAGTAGTGGTAGGTGTCGCCCGGATGATCGCGCCGCCACTCGTCTTGTTGGCGACGCGCACGCGGGTCGTTGCGCGGCTTTGGAGCGGTGACTACGGGCGGCAGGGCAGGCGAAGATCCGCCAGACGGGGCACCTGCTAATCCCTTCCGTCCTGGTCCCGCGGGTGCGGTGGAGGGCGGTCGATCCGAGATGCCTGGCGCTACCGGCGAAGAGCTCTGAGCAGACGCTCGACCGGCGAGCACCACGATCGCAATGGCGGCAATGAAGCGGCGCATTCCTAGGAAAAGGGTAAGGGCAGACCGGGTGGAAGCCCAGTGTTGATTGGCAAGTTCCACAGTATTTCTGGCTGCAAGCCCGCGGAGCGCCGGCATTACCTACCGCCGAGAACCTGCCGCAGGGCCTCGGGATATGCAATGCACTCCTCCGCAAAGACCCGCGCCGCCAAGGTTTCCGCGCTGTCCCCGGGATGCACCGCGCAACGCCGCTGCACCACGTGCTTGCCGGTGTCGTACGCGCCGTCCACCCAATGCACCGTGCAGCCGGACACCGTGCTCCCCGCCTCAAGTACCGCGCGATGCACTCGATCGCCGTACATCCCCTGGCCGCCAAAGTCTGGCAGCAGTGCCGGGTGAATGTTCAATGCGCGACCGTGCCACGCGTCCACGCGGAATCGGCGCAGGTACCCAGCAAGGCATACAAAGTTCACATCGTGCGCAAGCAGTGCGGCGTCCACTCGATCATCAAACGTCTCGGCGGGTTCCGGCTCCACCACTGCTACCGGAATGCCGTGCGATTGGCATCGCGACACAGCGCCGGCATCCGCACGCGTGACGACACATACAGCAACCATCGCTGGAATCTCGCCGCGCGCGCACGCATGCGCAATATTGATAACGGTGCGCCCGCCCCCCGAGGCGAGCGCACCGATTCGAACAGTTTCGGCCGGCGTCAGTTGCACGCGCCGGTCTGCCACATCAGGAACGACCACTGATCAACAGCTTCACGAACGCGGGCCTCAAGCGGCTTGCCTGCGCCGTGTCCAGCATCGCGATCGATGTACAGAAGGATCGGTTCCGCAGCGGAATCACTACCGGTATTCGCTTGCAGCAGCGCGGCCATCTTGCGCGCATGCAGCGGGTGAACGCGGCTGTCATTCTCACCGGCCGTGAAGAGCACGGCTGGATACTTGGTGCCCTTCTTTGCATTCTGGTACGGCGAGTACGCATTCAGCCACTTGAACGCATTGGCATCACTGCTTGCGCCGTATTCCGGAACCCAGTACTTGGCAAGCAGGAAGTTCTGGTAGCGCAGCATGTCGCAGAGTGGAACTGCACTGATCGCTGCGGTCCAAAGTTCTGGTCGCTGTGTGACGGCCGTGGCGGTGAGCAATCCACCGTTGGAACCACCCATGACTGCCAAGTGCGCAGCCGAGGTGTACTTATCCGTGGTCAATTTCTCGGCCACTGCATACAGGTCATCAAACACATTCTGCTTGTTCTGCAGCATGCCAGCCTTGTGCCACGCGTCACCAAACTCGCCGCCGCCGCGCAGATTGGCCACCACGTAAATGCCGCCGCGCTGCACAAACGGAACAATGGTCGGAATGAACTCGGGCGTCAATGAGACATCAAATCCACCGTAGCCATACAGCACGGCGGGGTTGTTGCCATCCATCTTGGTTCCCTTCTTCATCACAACAAACGCAGGAATCTCTGTGCCATCTTTGCTCTTGGCGCGGATTTGCGTCACGTCAATATCGTTCATCTTCACGTCAAGTTCCGGCGTTGCCCAGATCTCTGGCTTGTATGGCTTCCAGAAGATGTCGCAACGGTAAATGGTGCGCGGGCTGTTGTAACTGGCAAACGAGAAGAACATCTCGGTGTGCTTGCGGTCGCAGGCCACCGTCACGCTGCCGACTCCAGGAACTGGAATCTCGGCAACCGGCTTGCCGTCGTACTTGTAGGTGCTCACGGTGTCGTGCGCATCCTTCTGCCACACCACCACAATCTCATCCTTGCCAAAGTCAACCTGACTCATCACTGCATCCTTCTGCTCAGCAATGATGGTCTTCCAGTTGGATTCTGCAGGATTTTTTATGTCTACCGCTACCAAGCGCACGTTGGGTGAGCCAAGCGTGGTGGTCATGTACAGCGTGTCGTCAACAATCTCTACCGGGCTGAACTGTGCGCCACGCCCAACTGCGATGGCAATCTTGGTGTCCTTGCCCTTCTTCAGTTCGTCAAATTTACCAACCCACAGATCGTTCTCCGTCCAACCGCGGCTCATGCCCAGAACCATCCAGCGGTCTTCGCTCATCAGTTGCCCGAACGGCACCTCAGACGGATTGGTCTGCTTCATGAGCACCGGATCCTTATCTACTGGCTCGCCCAGCTTGTGATAGGAAACCACGCGGCTGTAGGGATCCTTTGGATCAGTCAGTTTGCTGTAGATGAACGCATCACCCCAGTTGTTCCAGCCACCGAATGACACCTTGCCGGGAATCTCGTCAGGAAAGTGTTCCTTCGTATCGGTGCGCATCACCTTGAGGACGCTCATTTCATCGCCAGCCTTGCTGGAGCCGTATGCAAACTTGGAGCCTTGCCAGGAAGGCATCCACCAGTCGATGGAAGTGAGACCCGATGGGTCGATCACGTTCATGTCGATCACCTTCGCGCCGCCCAAGTTGGCGCCGCCGTTACGGACATAGATCGCGGGCTGGTTCATTCGGCCATCGCGCTGCGCATAGAAGTAGCCGGGCCCGCGAATGATCGGAACGCTCCACGAGGTGATCTGCATCAGCGGCGTGAGTTCCGTGGTCAACATATCGCGGCAGCGCAGCGGATCAAGTGTGGAGCGCAGATTCTGCAGCTGTGCGTCCGTCCACGTCTTGACTTCGGGCGAGTCCTTCTCCAAGGTCTCAAGCCAGCGGTAGTCATCAGTGATCTTGGTCCCGCCGTAATCATCGGTGGTTGGTGAAGTCCGGGTGGCGGGCGGGATGGCGACTGCAACGGTCGCCGTGAGCGCAATGAGTGAAGTGAGTGCAGTGATCATGGCGGGAAGGATAGAACACCGCGGCGCGGGGTGTGCGGGAAGATTCCTACTGCATTGTGTGACGCAGTTTGGCGCTTAATTCAGCCCGTCGCTTCACACCTAACTTGGCGTAGACCCGCTTGCCAATGGTTGCAACAGTGTTCACGGAAATGCCAAGTTGCTTGGCGATCTCCGGCCGCAAACTCCCGCGGGCGAGTTCATGGGCAACTTCGCGTTCTCGTCGGGAGAGGTTGTTCATGCGCGCCTTGCGGACGAGTGCCACGGCCTTGCCATCTTTCGCGCGGTCGATGAAGATCACCCTCGGCAGTGGTGCAACAGGGGTCCGAATTGGGAACACCTCAATCGCAACCTGAGTATTGCAGTCTTGGCTCTCAGTGACATCAGTAATTCTGGTGCGCGTCGATACTCCATCAAGGAAGTCGCGGACGCCGCGGATCATCGACTGGAACTCTTTCATCTCTCCCGGGCTCAGTCGCGCGGGTCCGAAGTGCTGAAATGTCCACTCGTCATTTCGCTGCGCGTTGAGGGGCAGCCTGGCCGCGTCCATGATCTTGTTGGAGTGCTCCTGAAACCGCTTCTTCATGGCGGTCACCTTGCGATGGTCTTTCGCATCGGATGGTCCGTATTCAACGACGAGTTCATCGCGTGTAGCGCGGTACGTGGCGTTCCGAGTCTTGCGCCCCGCGGGAAGGCGTGCAATGAGCCCGATGGATTCAAGTTCGTCGAGTGCGATTCGCACGGATGCGGCATCGACACGCAAGAGTGCTGCGATCTCCGCGAGTGACGCGGGCGACTTACAGCGTCGCGCCAATTCCCAGACGGAGCAGTTGAATGGAACCCCCAATATCTCAGCGACGCGATCGTCTTGAACATCAAGAGTCGGGCCTGGTGCTAACTTCGCCTTTGCCATCATCGCACTGTACTCAGGGAGTGCGCTTTGCAATGAAATCATCCACGGAATACACGGGCGCGAGTCGCGGAATGAAGTGAGGAAATTTCCCTATTCAGCGCTCGAACTGGCGGTGCTGTTCACGCGCGCAGCCAATTCCGCACGGCGATTCACGCCCAACTTTGCGTAGATTCGCTTGCCAATGGTGGCAATGGTGTTTACAGACACCCCAAATTGGCTTGCGATCTCAGGTCGCGAACGTCCCCGCGCGAGTTCAATAGCCACCTCGCGCTCACGCGGCGAAAGGGCGTTCATGGGCGCAGATAGAACCTTGGTGACCGTATCTGCGACTTCATGATTCGGCACGATGTGCATTGCCGGCAGTGGCAGCACTGCAGCCCGAGTGGGATGCACTTCAATATTGACCAGATAGTTGCAGTCCTGCGACTCGGATGCATCGATCTTTGTGGAACGCTCCCGGATGCGGTCAATGCACTCGTTGAACACATTGATGATGCGGCTGAGCTCTGCGATGTCCGTGGCCGTCAACTGAATTGGCACGCAGGTAGTAGACGACCACGGTTCGCTGTGGCCAGTCGAGTCTTTGGCCTGGGTTGCCGCCATGATCTGGCGGATGTGCTCCGTGAATCTCTTTTTGATAGCGGATGCGGCTTCGCGTTCAGAAGATCGCTCGGAATTGAAACTCACCACAAATGCGTCGCAGTTTGTTTTGTATGTGGGAAGCTTTCGAACTCCGCGGGCGGGCGTCCGAGTGATGAGTCCGAGTTTCTCAAGGCGTTCGAGCGCCGCTTGCACAACGATGGGCGTGCTGTGGGACACCACCGCCACCTCAGCAAGAATCACTGGTCGGCCGAACCGACGGACGATTTCCCACACTGAGCAGTTGAACGGCTCAGAGATTGTTTCAACTACTTGCGGGGATTCCAGGTTCAGCACAGCGTGCTGGGAACGGCGCATCGCCAAAATATCGGCGACCACTTGCGCCAATCGTTTGAACGACGCAACCCGCCTTGACCTGTCACTCAAGTGAGTCTTTCATTTCGATTAAGTTATCTAAATTTAGACCTAAGTGAGTCTTATCCTTAGGGAACATTCTTCCCTCTTGGCCTTCCCAGCCAGTCACCACACCCCGTTGGACCCAGAAATAGCCATTCGCGAGTGAATTGCGCTGCTCAGGCGGTGATCACGTCGGGCATCTCAAACAAGCCCTCCGTGAGGTTGCGTGGTCCCTTGGCAGTGATCAGGACATCCGCCTCATAATGGACTGCCAGCGATCCATCGCCGGTCCAAATGGGCCACTCGCGGCCCTTGGTGCGTGTTTCGGTGGTGCCGATCGCAATCATCGGTTCCACTGCCACCAACATGCCGGGAACCCACGGCTTCCACGCCTCGCCCCATTCGCCGGGGTAGGTGGGAACCACGTTCGAGATGAACGGAGGCCCGTGCAGTTCGCGACCAATGCCGTGTCCGCCGAGACCGCGCACCAAG
>CALQCP020000107.1 GCA_943329105.2 Chitinophaga pinensis
ACAAGCACGATGAGCGCGCCGACAACGATGCCGATGGTGCGATTCATGGGTTACTTACCTTCCCCAGTTGCCGGGGGCTTTTCTTTCTTCTCAAGATAATCAGCCAAGTTCAATCCAGACTCAGCCTGCTTCATAGTCACATCAATGTCGGTGCGGCCAGAAACCGACTCACCCAAGACGTACTTCACGCGCACGCCCGCAAGCGCACGACCAAGCACCTGCATGGTGCGGAACTGCTTATAAAGTTCGGGTGCAGCATGGAACGAAGGAGCCTGCCCCAGCACTTCGGCAGAGTCACCGGCCGCGCCCATCACGATCGCCCAACGCTTCGCACGCGCCTGCGAAATGACTCGCGCCGCGCCTCCCTTGCTCTCCACCACCAACCGCTCCACTACAGCGCGCTTCTCCATCGCCACTGCGCTGTCAACACCGCTCTCCTGCTCGGCGCTATCCAGCGCGGCAATAGCAGCCACAATGCCATCCGCTCGCTCTGGGCTTCCAGCAATGGATGCCATGGTGGCGCGCGCCATACGGTCCGCTTCTTCGCGCAACTTCCGGGCATTCTGCATGTCGATGGAAATCTCTTCAAACATGCCCGCGCCCTGTCCGGCAGGCGGACGCAGCGTTGGTACCTGAATCGCCACTACTTCTACGCCTGCCTTGGCAGCGTCAAAGCTTGCTTGAATGCGTTCGCGCAACGAACGAATCAGCGAATCACCGCGTGGGCTGAGCACGGCATCCATCGGTTGCGTCGAGAGGTACCGAGTGACTTCACGCAGCGCGATATCACGCAGAATCCGCTCACGCATGTCAGATGCCGTGCGACGAACGCGCGTGTCAGAGGCGAACGCCAGCCACTCCAAGAGACCCTTGGGAGCGATGCGGTACGTCATCACGATGTCCGCGTCCACCAGCGCAAAGCGCTGTGAAACTGCAGCCGCCGATGCGTCGGGCTGCGCGTCACCATCGGATCGACCGCTCAGATCTTTCTGAACTTGCTCAGAGAGGAGCGGCGCAGCAACCATGTACGGATAGCGGTCGGGATCGCTGTTTGCTTCCTCGCTCCACACATTCACGGCACCCACCTTGACTGGCTGCGCACCAAGCACCAGGTTGCGGAGCCGCGCCACGTCTTGCACTGATGCGGTCTCAATCGGCCACGGCCACTTGAGCATCACGGTGCCTTCGTACACATCGCCAACAATGGCACCCCCGCGCAGGCGCACGGCTTGTTGACCCGGCGGCACCACCACCACGCACGAAAGCGCGATGAGCACCGTGGCTCCCAGCACCAAGAGCCACGCAGTGCTGCGCAGCATGAGCTGGTAACCCCAACTGGAAGTGATATCGAAACCAAACTGGTAATTGACCGCCTCATTGATGGAGCGAACAATCGAGTCCGGTGCCGCAAACAGGCTGAGAATGCGTGAATCAAACGGCGCGCGCGGGTTGTCGCCGATGCGTCGCGGGCGATAAAGCGCCAGAATGAAGTTGAGAACGATCTCCCCAGCAAAGATCACTTGACCAATGCCGATGGCCAACACCACGGGCTCAAGCCACTTTGGTTTGCCGAATGAATTGGCCACCAAGCCAACCGCAATGGCGGAAAGCACCAACGCTGTCGCCACCATGAACCCCGCGCCACCGCGAAGATTCTGCCACGCCGGCTGCTTGGACATGCCCGCAACAAAGCGCGAGAAGATGAATGCAATCAACGCGAGCGATACACAGATCGCCAGCTGCCATCCAGTGGCGAAACCAACAGAGAACGGAGTGACGTCCACCATCGGCTGATCAGCGCCAGGTCGGAAGTCAAGACTGGAGATGTAGCGCGCCGCATTGACGCCGGTGAGAGCCAAGGCTCCGGCAGCCAGCAAACTCACGCCCGGGAGCAGAATTCGGTTGAGCCGCTCCAGACGCTTGGCAGCCACCATGGAATCGCCAGCGCGTTCCGAGGCAAAGACGGTGGAGTCCGCTCCCGTGGAGCGCAGTTCGTCTGCCTCCATCGCCTCGATCGCCGCAAGCCGATGTTGATGGAAGATGACAATCAGTACCGCCCACACCGCCACACCAACAAACGCAATGGTGCTGCCCTGCACGAAGGCAGTGCTACCCACCGCGCTACCCACCACAAAGAGGACGAGACCGATTGCCAGTTGCAAAATCAGTCCGAGACCGGCGATACGGGTGGCTTGTTGGTAGGCGTACTGGTCAGTTCGCATCGGAGTGAAATCCTGCGGGGAAACGGCGGCATTCCGGGCGCGCGCGTTGGTGCGTCAGGGTACTGTATTCCCGTCAGCACCGCCCTGTTCTGGTCCGATCAAATCAACCGATGAACTTCCTCGAACAGCTTTGGGCCATCGCCCGTAACACCGCCATTGAGTGCGTCCGCCAACCGGTGGCATTGGCCGTCATGGTGGCGGGGACGCTTCTCATCATCCTCAGTATCCCCTTTAGCGGCTTCACGCTGATGGACGACCAGCGGATGTTTGTGGACATCGCACTCTCCACGATCTTTGTGTGCGGCACGCTGCTTGCGGGATTCCTGGCAACCAACGCACTGAGCCGTGAGATTGACAATCGCACCGTACTGACCGTGGTTTCCAAGCCCGTCAGTCGTCCGGTCTTTGTGTGGGGAAAATTTCTCGGGGTGGCGGCCGCGCTCAGCGCATGCACGCTCTTTCTGTCACTGGTGTTCATGCTGGTGGAAATGCACGGAACCATGCCGACCGTCGCCACTGGCTACCACTATCCAGTGCTGACCATGGGCCTCCTGGCGGTGGGTGCAACGTTCGCAGCTGCGATCTGGTGCAACTACTTCTACAGCTGGAGCTTTCCAGCAGCGATCCTGGGGTTCGGCATTCCGTTGTTGGCGATCGCCTACGTGCTGAGCCTGCTGTTTGCCAAGGATTGGACCCCGGTACTTCCGTCCAGCCAATTTAAGGGCAGCATTTGGGTTGCCATTGCCATGATGTGGCTGGGGCTATGTGTGCTGGCGAGCATTGCAGTTGCAGTCTCCACGCGCTTTGGACAAGTGGTGACCTTGGGTGTCACCTTCGGCGCGTTTGTCATTGGACTCATGAGTGACTGGCTGATTGCCCGCCCCTTGCGCGACGTTGGCGGCATGCTTGATCGACTGGGGCAGGATGGATCAGCTGGCTCTGCGTTTGATGCAAATCACGCCCAGTTAGCGCTGCTCAAGGTGGCCTACGCCGTAACCCCGAATTTTCAAGTGTTCTGGCTATCCGATGCCATTCAGCAGAAGCGCGACATTCCCGTGGCGTACCTCATTCCGTCGGTGGCATACGGAGCGGTGATGATTGTTGCCGTGATGTGCATTGCCGTGGCGCTCTTTCAGCGCCGCGAAGTTGGCTGACAACCACACTCGCCAAAGTTGACAATCAACGGTCTGAGTATCAGCCGTCTGAGGACTTCTCACGCTTGCGGAGTTCGACGAGTTGCTTGCGGAGATCCTTGAGCTCCTTCTCAATACCCTGAACACCCTGCTCGCCGATCTGCCCCTCAATGCAGGGCTTGCATTTCTTATTCCAAGCCAAGATCTTCTCAAAGATTTGGATCTTTGCCGTGATCTGCTCTACGGCACCACCAGCCTGAGGAATGTTTATGAGCTGCTGCTGCAGTTTAAAATCCTTATCACACGCCTCGTACAACTTCTTCCAGGCGGCGGCCGTCTTCACTCCGTAGTCACTGATTTCGTACCACTCCTTGAGACCAAGGAGCGGCGCAAGTTCAGCGCCAGTGTCGGCAGTGCCTTGACTGAAGCCGGAGTCGAGGGCGTTGCTGGCGTTGAAGACAAGGTTGTTCTTTTCGTCCGACAAGACGATTTCGCCGGGAAGCTCAGTGATCTTGTCGTGGAACGTTGGCTTGCCGGTGACCGGATCCTTGGTGTAGGTCAAGACATCCTTGGCCAAGACCATCGCCAAGAACACGCAGCGAGGACGACCGTTCTTCTCAACGGTGGCGCCGATCTCGTCACGGAACTTATCGAGGGATTCGCCGTACACACTGTCGCTGCCGGAAATCATCATGGCTGCGCCGTCGGCACCCATGGTTCGAAAGTAGATTTCATCGAACTGCATGGAAGTGACTGCGGCGGCGGAAATCGCCTCCTTCACCCATGCCACCATGCGATGACGCTCACGCACGGACTTGATCGCCTCGACAATCTTGAAGATCTCGGTCACCAGTCCACCGGGACTATCGATGTCCAGGATGATGATTTGGTTGGGGCCCCACTTGTCGGCCTCTTTACCCATTTGTTCGATTTCATGGGCGCGTGCAGTAGCGCCGACGCCACCGACAAACGGAAGCACGAACACGCCCTTCTGCGGGGCGATCCGGTAGCCATTCTCATCAAGTTGGTAGCCCTGCGCGTCAACCTTGCCAGACGGCTTGCCGGTCGGCACGGCGGTGCTTGGGGCAGGCTTGCCGTCGGCCGCGGTTGCTGCAGCGGACGTGGATTGGGGCGCAGCGCCAACCGTCGCCGGCGCGGCCGCGCCACCAGCGGGTTTGATGGAAACGATGCTGCTGGTAAAGATTGGACGGGTCGACTTCTTGCCGTCCACCTCTACATCCATGGTGAGGATGCCCTTGTCCGAGTCAATCTTGGTGACTGTGCCGGTCATCGTCCGCGTTGCAAGCTGATCCTTGACCACCACCTCGACGCGGTCACCCACAGAGCCCCACCACGTGCCCTTGATGAGTTTGACTTGCTGCTGCTTGCCCGACTGAGGCATCGCGAAAGCAGTGGCATCAAGAGCGGGAGTTGCAGCCGCAAGTACGGCGGAGAGTGCAATGGCGGTGAGTATGCGCATAGGTTCTCTTACTTCGATCGGAGATAGTGAGTGAATGTTGAACGAACGGATGATCTGTGAAAGTGCGCGATCAGCCAGGGCCCATTGGAGCTCCAGGACCCTTGCCGCCGCCTTTACCACCGGTCTTGCCACCAGTGCCTGATCCAGACTTCTTCTGATTGTTGTCGCGGATCTGCTGATTGAGCTGCTCGATGAGGACCGTCAATTGATCGTCAGTGAGTCCGCGCGTCCATTCCCACATCTTGGCAAAGGACGGGTACTGCTTGAACATCTTCTGCATCTTCTCAAGGATCTGCTTGCGCTTACCAATTTCACTGGGCAGCATTTCCTCTTGGAACTCTTTCATCCACTTCTTGCTCTCCACAAACACCTTACGCCACGCGGTGTTGTAGTCACGGAAGATCTTCTCGCCACTGTCGGACAGCGTGTATTCCGGATATCCAAGTAGATACAGAAGGTCCGGAATATCCTCTGCAATGCCGTCCGTCAGACCGCTGCCCTCAGCCGACTTTGCACTGAATCGAGCCGAGACTTCCATCGATTGGTCGATCACGTACCACGAACCCGCAGTGTCCGAACGCCACTTGGTGGTGCGCCCATCAATGTCAGCACTCAGTGTGCGGTCCGGGCGGATCAGCGCATCGGTGAGCTCCTGCGGTCGACCGCCGAGCTCAAGGATGCCCTTACCAATACCGGTCCATGCGTTAAACATCTTTGCCTTGATGTCAATGTCGTTACCGCCGCCAAGCGCCCCCACGACGTCAAGACCCGCAATACGCGCGTCGGGTGCCATAAACATGTACGGCCATGCAAGCGCATACACGCAGGAAACACCGCGGGCATCTTGCACATACATGACGGTTGGATACGTATCCAATTCGTTGTGGAGCTTGGCTGCAAGGTCACGGTAATCGGTGAGTCCACTTGCAAGGCGGCGCGGATCGATCTTGTCTTCCTTGCGCGCATTGTCAACCGCTTCCATGTACTTGTCGTTCATTTGACCATCAGCCGAGTTGATCCGGAAGACAATCAGGTCCGGCTTCTTCTCTTTGACGTCCTTGATGATCCGGTCATAGACCAGTGCGCTGATGTCGATGCCCATGTAACCCTCCATGGGGATCACATAGACGACCGGTGGATGGCCCAACTGCGTGTCCGTGGCGTAGGGGCTCTTGCCCTTCTTGCTGGAAACTGTGCGACCAAGCGTGAATGGCGGCGGTGCCTTGACTGGTCCCGCAGGCGCGGCAGGTGCCGCAACCGGAGTTGCCTCCGGAGCGGGAGTTTCCTCCTGCTGGGGCGCTGCGTCTGGAGCAGAACTTGGGTCCGTGGCAGGTGCGTCGGACTGCGCGTAGGCAGCGGCGGAGACAGTGAATGCTGCAAGCAGGAGGATCGGCTTCATGGACTTTGAAGTTTACCCGTCCCGCCATTCTCGCACGACGGCAAGCGCAGCATCTCGATCAGAAAAACCGCCATTCAGCTGCAAGTCATACGCCCGGTCAAGCATGGGTCGAAACGCTGGACCCGGGCACATTCCCATGGCCACCAGGTCATCCCCGGTCACCAATGGCGCGGGCTGGATGCCTTCCGCGTGCAGGGCGGGCAGGTCGGCGTCCACCGTGGCTACCACCGGGCGGTGCTCGGCTCGGAGAATGGCCATGGCACCCGCGAATCCGGGCGCGGCCGCCAAGCGCTTCCGGACCGCTCGGTCGCCACCCACCCAGGTGCCCGCAATGCGGGGACGCAGACTCAGGATTGCCGCCAGCAAGTCCGATTCATCGTTGGAAAGAATCAGCGCCTCGCGCCAGCGACGTTGGCGTGCCGGCGAGGTGTCGGATGCCACGCGGCCGAGCATCCACGCTGCCAATGATTCCGCAAACCCTGCCGTCACTGGCAAGGCCCGAAGTAGCGCGTGGTCACCCGCCGGCGCACTCTCACCGAGTACAGAGGGTGCGAGCCCCAGCGACTCAATCAGGTCAACAGCACGCGCGCGGCTTGAGTGCAGCAGCATGCGCCGCACTTCATTACCGATACGTTCGCGACTCACGCCGGTGAGGTCATGAGCAATGCGGCGCACGGCCGCTTCGGTGCCGGGGTCGATGGTGAGAGTAAATCGTGCCGCAAACCGCGCCGCGCGCAATGCACGCAGGCGATCTTCATGGAGGCGATCGTCAGCACTGCCGATCGCGCGCAGGATGCCGGCGGCAAGATCCGCGCGACCGCCAACGTGATCAATGATTTCGCCGGTTTCCGGATCTTCAAAGAGTCCATTGATAGTGAAATCTCGACGCGCCGCATCTTCACGGTCATCGCTGAAGCGCACCGCGTCGGGGCGACGACCATCCACGTACACCCCGTCAGCTCGAAATGTTGCCACCTCTATCGAACGTCCTCCGTGACGCACCAGCATCACTCCGAAGGATTCACCAACGCCCATGGCACGGGGGAAAATCTGCCGAATTTCAGCGGGAATTGCGCTGGTTGCTACGTCAAAATCCGCGGCCTCATGACCAAGAATGGAATCGCGAACGCAACCTCCCGCGAAGAGTGCTCGATACCCTGCCTCGCGCAACTTGCGTG
>CALQCP020000108.1 GCA_943329105.2 Chitinophaga pinensis
CCATCATTGATGAACAGAAAATTCTGCACTGAATCATTGGCGACAAAGAGATCCAAGTCACCATCACCGTCGCAGTCGTCAATGGCAAATCCAAGTGCCTTGGCCATTGGTTGATTGGTGGAACGATTGCGCACCAATAGCCCGCGCTCTGCAGTGCGATCAGCAAATCGCAATGGGCTCACCTGTTCCATCAAGACCAAGTCCGTTCCAGCAAATCCAGTTGGCGCTCCGTACGCGCGACCGAGACCCGTCAGCGTGTAGTTCACGCGCAAGTCAATCTCCTTGGACCACTCCACATAGCGGCCAACCACCAAGTCAAGATCGCCGTCCTGATCAAAGTCAGCGAAGCCGGCAGCGGTTGTCCATCCATTGATCGCCGCAAGGCCTGCTTCGGTGGTCGCGTCGCGCCATCGCGTGGCGGTCCCCGCGGCAGAGTGCTCGGCGACGAAGAAGCGCACGCCCCCCACCCCGGTTGCCAGGATTTCAGGGCGCCCATCGCCATCCAGATCCGCCAGTGCCACGCCCATGCCCTGCCAGGGCTGTTCGAGCCCGGTGTTGAGGGCGCGGACAAAGGGCGCCTCCGGTGAAGCGTTGCCGCGAACAACTGGTGCAGCGGCGGTGCTGTGCTGATTTAAAAAGACCGCCATCCCTTGACCACGTCGGGAGCCAGCGGCGGCCTCTGGCCACGCGTCCCCATCCGGGAACAGAAGGTCCAAGTCGCCATCGGCGTCGACGTCCCACACTCCCACCCCGCCGCCCATGGTCTCCGGAAGCAGGCGGTCGCCAGCGGCTCCAGTGAGGCGATCGATGCCGACACCCCAAGCGCGGTTCGACCCAATGGAACGGTCTTGGAAGGTCAAAGCAGCCGCAGCGGATGACGGTGGTAGCGCGGCGATCACGGTGGGGCCAACGGGGAGCGGCGCCACCGGGGCTGCCCGCGCGGCACCTCGCGGCCACTGCCGCCACATCACCACGCCCCCTGCCACCAACCCCACGACAGCGGCTGAAACCCAAAATGCCCGGCCGATGATCTGGTCATCCGGCGGTTGGTCGGCAGGATCACGCGTGTCGCTCGGCGCGGTCACGGTGCACTCCGCGCCACAGCGCCAGACGCTAA
Organism: Chitinophaga pinensis; assembly: GCA_943329105.2. Taxonomy (GTDB): domain Bacteria; phylum Planctomycetota; class Phycisphaerae; order Phycisphaerales; family SM1A02; genus UBA966. The sequence goes on from CALQCP020000108.1 coordinate 1,118, forward strand.
CCCTGGCGCACCGACGCGTTGCAGGTCGTACACGGCGGCCGGTTCTGCCGCGTGATTGGCAGCCGGATCGCGGGCGCGGGCGGCATTGACGGCGCGGTCACGGGCATTGTCATCGGGGCGATAGCGTTCATACGCGGCACGCGCGTCGGCTGCGCGCGCTGCGTCACCGATCGCTTCAAGTGCCTGCATACGGATGTACCACGATTGAAACCGCTGCGAATCAAGAGCCAGCGCACGATCAGTGAGGGCAACGGCTTCGGCATACAGCGCGGTGCGCTTCTCCGCGTCGCCGGCCTCACGAAGCTGCCGCGCGCGTTCCATGCATGCACTGGCCCAGTCCGTGAGGACGCGATCATCGCGCGAGAAATCAAAGCCGCGCGCGTGGGCTTCGGTGAATGCAGTAGCGGACACTGCGCGGAATCCATCCATGGCGCGGTCATACTGACCATTCTGCATGTCGATCACCGCGCTCCAGTAAGCAACGGACCACGGCAACTGACCAGGATGTTTCTCGGCAGCAGTGCGCAAGTAGGACGCCGCTTCATCAATGCGCCCATCACGTAATGCCACGCGGGCTCGACCGATCCAGCCTTCGACGCGTCCCGCTGCCGCAGCCTCCGCGAATGCCTGATCTGCCTGCGCCCACTGCCCCTTGCCAGCAGCGCGATCGGCTACGCGGAAGTGCGCAATTCCTGCGTCAAGCCAGCGTTCCCACGTAGGCGTTGCGGCGGGCGCGGCGGGCTTGGCGGGCGCGCCCGGGGCGACGGGCGTAACAACCATGCCAATCGCAGCGTTCTCCGCCGGCGGAATCACTGCGCCGCCAAACACCACCTGATCAGTCGCCAGCGTCATCACTGGGAGCACATTGACGTACTCGGCACCGTACACGTAGCGCATGTAGGTGGTGTCAAACTTTCGATAGCGAACTGCCGCATCAACAGTGATGGAGCCCTGCACATCGGTCGGTACGGTGAACGCGTAGCGCGTCAGGTCTGCTGCGCCGGGCGGAATCTGTTGGTTGTACAGCGGTACAAAGATGTCCTGCGGATTGCGTCGGTCGATCCGCTGACCCTCACGGTCAAGCATGTAGACGTTGAAGAACTTGCTCCACGGATCAACCGTATTGCCCTCACCCATCGCGCCCGACCGAGCAATGACGCGGTCACCGGCGCGCACGGTGACATCAAGCCAGGTCTCATTGCTGTCAACGGTTCCCTGCGTGTACTCATGTCCAAGGCTGCCGAGCGTGCGAACGATCACCTCCAACAAGTAGCGTTGACCAGCAACCAACGCAGGGGCAGCATCGCCAAGTAACGGCGTGAGCGCGCCATCGGCGCGTCCATCCGTGCGCAGCGCAAAGATGTCAAGCCGCAACACGCCTCGATTGAACGCCTCGGTTGCAGCACGGGCGCTTTCCGGATCCGGCAGACCGCTGAGTGCTGCAGTTGCAGTATTTGCACCTACAAACAGGTGATCTCGCAAACGCAGCTCCCCGTCTGGACCACGCGGCTTGGCACCCATGTCAACGCTGGCAACTTCAGGCATGTGGCAGCCGTTGCAGTTTCTGGCAGGCTCATTGGGCCAGTACCACCCCTGCACACCGTGACCACTGCGATTGGAAAGTCGCCACGAGTCATAGTGATTCTGCCCAGGCAGCCACTTGTAATCGTTGAGCGCTTCGGGCAGGAACACCTTGTGACAGGTGCTGCAGAATTCCGCACTGCGATGCACTTCAGGCTTAAGAAATGTTTGCTTATGGAACGCCGGCTTTGCTTTCACCAACTGCCGATTGGTCCACGCCAAGAACGGAGACTCACTGCCAGTAAACGGATACTGCGGACTCTCTTCAATGACGTAATCAGCATTTCCACGCGTGGAATTCACCGCAACGATGGAGTGACACGCCGTGCAAGTGATACTGGCAGCACCCATCGGATCCTTGGAAACGTCGTAATGCGGATCATCAAAGCGAGCATCTTCAAAGGCGCCAGTGAAGAACGGCACCGGATCATGGCAGCCTGCGCAGAATCGCGCGTCGTTGACATTTCCCTCGCGCTCAAATGAACGCCGTCGTGTTTCACGCACGCTGAAGGCGTACATCGGATTATTGAAACTGCTAGCGGCATGAGCGCTGTGTGCCCATGATCGATAGGCATCAGGGTGGCAGGAAATGCAGTAATCATTCTGAGAAAGCGCACTTTCCGGAATGAACGCGCCGTTGGCAGTCCGTGCCAAACTTGGTTCGTAGTACGCCGCGCCGTCTTTCGGACTTGGACGCGGCCGCGACGCATCGAATCGATGCCAACCATCAAATCCAACCACCATCAGGAGCGACGCGGCCACCACTGCAAACCCGGTGCGCCAACGAATGCGTCGACCAGCCAATCGATGCAGCACGAAGCCCCATACCACCACGAGCGGCGCTGCCATGTGCATCCAGTAGGCCACCGTGCGCGCACCTGGTTGTCGAAGTTCTGCCACCACCCCCGCAACGTCCACCCGTGTCAGCAACACTCCGGTGACAAGCGTGACAATGGCTGCGATAAACGTGACATTCCCCATCCGAACTGCACGCCGGTTCGGGTGGTGATGCGACCGCTTCCAGTGCCAGGCGCCAAAGGCGATCGCCGGCAATGTGATGGCCAGACCAAGCACTAGATGCCCAAGGAACATCCACAAGTAGAACGAGTTCTGGCGTTGCTCCTTGGTGAACCACTCCGTGAGGGTGACGCCGCCCAGATAAATGGAGTTGATCGTGAGGAGCGCAAACAGCACCAGCGTCACCAGCAACAGCGCACGCATCCGCGGGGTCACTACACCACCGGGCGGAATGAGTCTGGGGCGAGGGTCAGCCATATGCAGGATCGAGTCGGGAAGTCACGCGAGAAGTCGAGCGCGGAGACACGGGAGATGGCAGCAACACGGCGTGTCGCGACTGCACGCAGTCTAGGCGTGTCGTACCGAAAAATCGCGGTAATCGAGATCTAGCGGCCGCCAGCCCAACGGATATTGAACTGGGCGTGCAATGCGTCCCGGGCAGGCGTGGTGGACTTTCCATCCCGGAACGGCAGAGGCCCAAGCGTGGCGCCGTCGCCAGTCAGCATGTCCATGTCCTTGCACCAGCCGTCCACTTCCAGAACCCACGTGCGGATCATCCCCGGCGCCGGGCTCGGCGTCTTTGCCGCATCAAAGCGCAGTTGCACTTCTTCGCCAGCGCCAATGATCGCTACCGCGTCATCGGTGGCGGCTAACAGCGGAGTGCACTCACCAAACTGCGTGTACAGCCCGGGCTGCTTACGACAATCCCACAGCGGAGCGCGTCGCGCATAGTCATAGTCCGGTCTGCGTTGCGGATGCGGAACGCGCGCCGCGAATCCAGCATCTACTACTGACGCTGTGAGTAGCGGTGCTGCAACTCGGCGCGCTTGCGGGCATGGCTCAAACCACGCCAGTTCAACGCGATCAACGTAGATCTCCATGGTGGTCCGCAATCGGAGCGCGGTGCACCCTGGCGGCAGCGCGCTGCGCGGCACTGGAAACACTGCGCGTCGCGGCATACCGGCCGGATAGCCGTACTCCGCCACCACCGACTTCCACGCACCGGTGGCGGGGTCGCGCGCTTCCATCGAAAGCGCTTGGTATGGAGCGGATGCTTGCCACATAGCAAACCCGGTGGATGAATACGGATACTCAACCCAACCATCAACAAGAAGCGCGGGGTCACCCGCATGACCATCGAGCGCCGTTGGGAACTCCAGGGTCAACACCGCTTCCTTGCCAAGGCGTCCGATGAAGCGCGGATCGGCCGCGCCAAAATCCGCCGCCTTTCCATCGCGCTCCGCAATCGCTTTCGACTGATCTGATTCATGCGCTCCACCCACGGCAACCACTGCTGAGATCGGCTGCGTCGCCGCACGGAAGAAGCAAGCCTCACCAGTTGGCGGCGCTCCATTCACTCCCATGCGTTCATCCAGCGCTACTTGCCAGCCAGCGGGAACATCCCACGCAACCAACCGCGCGGCATCCAAGTAGCACGCCTCTTCCATTGGCTCGCCAAGCCGAATCTGATACGCGCCCTCCTGCGCAGCAAGCGCATCCGCGCCACCGATCGCCACGCGTTCCCATGGTCGCGCGGGCGGATACACCGCGCGCAGCGAACCAGATGCGGAACGCTCAATGCCTGCAAGGAAGCCGATGCCACCAACGCCCAGGCAATCGGTAACAAACTGATACCTGGAACCATTCCAAGCAAAGATCACTGGGCAACTTGAAATCTGCCGCTGCGTCTCGACCACGGTCCGCGCACCGGCAACAATACCAAGCTCGGTTTGCGTCACGGCATCCGGCCAATCAATCGCTACGAAATCCGCGCTCGCAGCATCGCCAAGACCCACCGCAATCGGTTCGAGCGCTTGTGAATTGCCGCCGCCGCGCCATGGCAGTGCATCACGCGCTACCCATTCGCCACCGATGCGAGCGTCCATGCGCGTGCCAATGCCGCTTGCGTTCGTACGCATTTGCTGCGACGGATCAATGCGACCACGGAACGAGAGTGCGGCGTACGGCCAACGACCGCTACCGGGCGCCATCCATCGCGCCGGACCACCGGCAGTGACCGCAGGCGCAACACCAACCGGTCCCCGCGCGTCGATCACCGCGAGTTCTAAGCCCGCGGGCACTCCGTTGATGCGCTCAACCAGACCGCCGTGCGCGTCAAGAATCGCAAGCGCTGCACTCGCTGGTGCCGGAATCACTGGAATCGAACTTGTTGGAACGGGGCCGATCGGAGCGTCATTCTCTAGCACCACAATGTTCGCGTGACCACTCCCGGAAAGATCCGTCACCCAAAGTGCCAGCGCATTGGTGACTGCCGTACGCGGCCCGGCCGTCCATGTGCCTTGCGATGACTCCCACAATTGCATCGCTTGGTGCGTCCCGCCACCAAATCCGTCCACCAACGTGGCGATGGCCGGATGCCCGTCCTCGTTGCGGCGGAACACCACCACCGCGCCTGGTCCGGATGATTCAAATGCACCCAATGCCGGGTCACGCGACCATGCCCACAGGCGGTCGTTCTTCCACACTTGCGCGGCGGCACCGCCGGCGGACCATAAGAGCAAATCAAGGTCGCCATCGTTATCAAGATCCGCAGCGGTGGCACGCGCAGACGTCAGGGTGCCGGGAATTTCGCGGCGCTCCCATGCAATGGGCTCCACCGCACCCGCGCGTCCCAGGTTCCACATGACCCCGCTACCCGTTGCATTGGTGAAGAGCAGATCTAAATCACCGTCATGGTCAAGGTCGGCGCACAAGACAACGTCATCGCCCGGCTCAGCCACACCGGCAAAGGTCCAACTCCGCCACTTACCCGGCGCGGTCTGTTGCGCCCAGCCCAGCCACATACCGCCGCCGATGATGCGCGTGGCGGCATCGACGCGGCCAAAGACCACATCCACCAGGCCATCGTTATTCAGATCGCCCCACATGTGCCGACCGCGCCGGAATGCGTCTGCGGTGCTTGCGTCCATCGTCCAGCGACCATCGGCACCGCTACGAACGATGCGGCGTTCAACACGGGACTCTTCGACGTAATCAACTTGCGCCACGAAATCCAAGGTTCCGTCACCGTTGATATCCGCGGCGGGCACCAAGGCCACCACTATTCCTGGCGCAGGTGGCAATCCATCAATGGGCATGGCATCAAGTGCAGCCACGATCGGGCCAGGCTGGCGCAGCACTGCGCGCGGCGGCGATTCCGGAAGCACCGCTTCACCGATGGAACCCATGCGCGTGTACTTGAACTCTGCAAGATGACTGCGCGGGTTGTCCGCCAAGCGCTGAAACTCGTCAAGCGCGGCAGCTGATTCTGCGTCATGACCAAGTCGAGCCTGCACTCGCTGCAGTCCAAGCAGCGCACTGCGCAGGTACGGATCAAGCTCCGCAGCGCGTGTGTAGAAACCGCGCGCTGCCTCTAAATCGCCCTGTAATTCGCTGCACTGAGCAACATAGAACTGCGCATAGGGATCAACGCCCTGCTGAGCAGCAACACGCTGAAATCGCGGCAAGGCACGGCCGGGGTCACCAAGAAAGAGGTACCCAAGCCCTTGGCAATATTCCGCGTGGAAATCACCAGGATGATCTTTCAGGATGCCGTCAAGCAGTTCGATCGCTCGCGCTTGGGTTCCATCGCCGGTCTGGTTCAGGATCGCAATCGCATGATTCAGGCGAGCCTCATAGAGCGCTGGATGGGTCTTCAAGACCGCG
>CALQCP020000109.1 GCA_943329105.2 Chitinophaga pinensis
AAAAACCGCGGCGTCAGGCGATCGCCAAGAACATGGCCGAGCCGGCTACCGGTCAACGCCACATAGGTGCCGACCAATGCCGTGGCAGCTGTACCAAGGGCGAGGACGAATCCCATGGGCTGTACGCGCGCCGAGGCCAAAAGGCTGCCATGCGCTGCGTGTGCAAACGCGGTGGTCATGCCGCAGGATGGGCACGGCATGCCGTAGCCAGCCATCCAACCACAGGGTGCCATGCCAAGCATTTGGTGCGTTCCATGACCTTCCGCAGACGGAGTCAACCAGGCTGCCACGCCGAGTACGCCAAAGGCGGCCACCGCGAGTGCTGCGCAGACGACCCGCTCACCCCGGGTGGCTGCCACCGGGACAGGAGCGGTGGGTGCGGCCGCCGCTACGCCCGAACGTGCTCCCACTGACGCGCTCCGTTCGGCGGACGGGCGGTTGGGTGGAAACGAAGATGGGTCGACGGACATCGTCATTGCAATGGTCGCGCAGCGTACCTTCCGACGGATGACCTTCGCTGACTCCATCGGCCCGATCCACCATACGCCGAGTGCCACTGCGGCTAGCGCCACCGCTTCGGCGCATGCGCCGGCGCACGCCCCATGGTGGCTCGATGCACATCTTGATCTGGCATACCTGCACCTTGGCGGCCCGACCGTCACCGAGGAACTCCCTGACCCGGTGACGCGCGGAGTCAGCCTGCCTGCGTTGGCGCGCGGAGAAGTTCGAATCTTTTTGGGAACGATTTTCACAGAGGTCGGCACCGAGGCGGCAAGCACGCCGTGGGGATACCGCGACCATGATGACATTGAAGGCGCGCACGCTGCGGGTGTTCGACAGTTGGAGATGTATGAATGGCTTGAGCACACCGGACGCGCGCGGATTGTGCGCAGCGCAGCGGATTTGGATGAGTGCGCCGCCGCACCGGCGGGTTCGCCGCCCGGAATCGTCATCTTGATGGAAGGCGCGGATCCGGTTCGATGCCCCGAGGAATTTGCGTGGTGGTATGCGCGCGGCGTTCGCGTGGTTGGTCTGACGTGGGCGAAGGGCTCGCGGTACGCCGGCGGAAATGCGGCGCAGGGACCACTCACAGACATTGGTCGACGCGCTGTTGAGGCCATGGATGCGCTTGGAATATTGCTGGACGCAAGCCACCTGTGCGATGAAGCATTTGCTGGCGTGTGCGCGGCCACTTCATCGCGCATCGTTGCCACGCATTCAAATGTTCGTGCACTGGCTGCGCCGGTCGAGCGACATCTGACCGACGCACAGATTGCTGAAATCGCCGCGCGCGGAGGCATGGTTGGTTTGAACCTGTACGGCAAATTTCTGGCCGCCGGTCGTGCGGCAACGCTTGCGGATGCGGTGGCGCATGTGCAACATGTTGCAAGCATTGCCGGACGAAACTGCGTCGGTCTGGGCAGCGATTTCGATGGCGGATTTACCCCGGCAGATTGCGCGACTGGCTGTGGTCGGCCCGAAGAATTGCCTGCTTTAACAGCAGGACTTGCACAGGCTGGCTTCAATCACGCCGAGCAAGCAGCGTTCGCGCATGGAAACTGGCTGCGGACTTTGCGCGCTTCACTGCATGATGCAGAGCGCGGCGCGGTTAGCCGCATGTCGTTGGGTCGTTGAGCGGCACCACCACATGCACGCGGCCGGTGGGTGTTTCTGCAACGACGAGGACATCAAGCAGGACGCCGGTGCCGTGCAGCGAAATGGCCTCGCGCGCATCACCAAGGAGAATGCGTTCGCGCACTTCAAAGCCGTCCTTGAGTTCAGCAAACGCCATGCCTAAGAGTTCGCGGTGCATCGTGGCCCACGTGCGCGCCGTTCGAACGCGTGCAAGTTGATCGGAGCGACCAACGATGTGCATACGCCGTTCGTCATCAAGCGCCAGTTCAACATCCGGAGCCATCGGGCAGGAAATGCCCAGCGAACGAAGTCCGCGCAGCAGCGGAACGAGTTTCAGCGGCAGTTCCGCAATCGGCAGCGCAGCAAACGCGGGGGCCGTGCGAGCAGGTGCAGCGTGCGATACGGCGTGAGAAGTGTGTGGCGCGGCGTGCGGAGTATGCGTTGCGGCGTGAGACGTATGCGGCGCGGCGTGAGACGTGTGCGTTGGCTGCGGCGCGTGCGACGGCTGCGAAGTGTGCGCAACATGCTCAATCTGTCCGGAACGCGGCGCGTGCGTGGTGTCCATAGCGGAGTCCCCGTGTGCAAGTGGTTCTTGGCGCGAAGTGAACGGCTGTGGCATACTCGGGAACTTTGGTTCCACCGTCGCCGTTTCCGTGTGCATCACCAGCGATGCCGCCGGCATGTCCGCATCAAATCGATGCGATGCGCCCGTACGCGCGCTCTCCAGTTCGCGGGTGAACTGCGCAATCGCCGGGCATTCTTCGGCTGGATACGTCGCCCGAGCGCTTGATTCAACGCGCTCAATGCGCGGCAAGCAGGCCACAGTTTCCACATCCACTCCAAGGAACGACCGCGCTGCATCGCCAAGCCGAGCGGCGGCGTGGGCTGCCTGCTCCGTGGTTGCGCCAACGATGACCAGTCCGACGCGCTCGATCGGCGTGCCGGCATTGACGCCTTCATCCGCCAGGTATTTCAAGCGTAAATACGCACCGGTGACAGCTGCTTCATCAGCGCCAGTCATCAAGAGAATTTCTTGCCCAGCAGCAAGTACTTCGGCGGGCGATGTTTCGGCGGGAACACAAATGAGCCAGCGACGGACGGTGCTCGCCGCGCGCGGGAGCCAACGTGAAACGGCCGCCGGACCAGCGGGTGGCACTTGTCGGCCATCAGCACGCAGCAATTCAATGGTGACGTCATCACGTTCAAAGCGAACCAGCGCGGTGGGACCAGCGATGCGCGCCACCGCATCGGCAAATTGCGTGGTCCACAATCCGGCCATCACTGGAAGGTTGCCAACCAGGACGGTGGTCACCGCACCAAGAGTCGGTCCATCCGTGGTACGCGCTGCCTGACCTTCGCCACCGTTTCCGGTTGTGAAGAGCGCGGCCAAACTTCCGAATGCATCACCGTTCAAGCTCATGGTTTCCTCCGCGCTGCCTCCGCAGCCGCGCCTCTCGCTCGGCACAGGCCGGCGAGCACTCACACAGGAAACACCGTCGAGCCGAGTACCGAGCGTCAGACCGACGCTTCCGGCACATCCTGCTCGTGCCCCGACGCCGGGGCGCCCGAGATTCGCATGCGCTGCGCGAGCTCCGCCGCGCGGCCAGTGCCTGCAAGTCTCGGGAGGGTGTGGCCGTCGGAGGTCATGACTGAATCTCCGGGACCGTCGGCAACATACACCGCAGCGGCACTCGCGCCATGGTCAACCGCTTGGGATTCTGCGGAAACCGTGGCTTGTGTGGCCACGATCCACTCGGCAAGGGCGCGAAAGTCGTCGTGGGCGGGGGAACCGGGGGCGAACGCCACCACGGACTGACCGTAGCTCACCGCTTCGCGCAGGACTTCATGCTCACGAATCGGAGTGGGAGCAATGTGCGCGGTGAATTTGCGACCGATCGCCCCCAGAATGTCGTGCGAAAGCTGGCTGCCATCGCGATGCAGCGTGGGAACGATGCGGACGGCGAGCTTTCGTCCCACTTGATCGGCCAGGGCGCCGATGGTGGCAACCTGCCGCTCGGCGCCGCGGAGGGCAAAGAAGCCCGTCTCCACCGGGACGAGGGCTTCATCAGCAGCGCGCAGTGCGTTGAAGGTCAGGTAGCCGATGGTGGGCGGGCAGTCGATGACGCATCGGTCAAAGTGTGGCGCCACGCGTTCGAGGTATCTCAGGAGACGCCGGTCGCGGTCGGGGAGCGAAACCAGACCTCCGCGCGCGCTTTCCAGGCCAGCCAGCGCCACCGTGCAGGGCGCTAGGCGCAGTCCACGCGCCACTTCCCACAGCCAGCCAAGCGGGTCGCTGCCACCCGGCGGCTCACACAGGAGCGCCTGCGCCAGACTGAATTCGATACGTGCGTCAGGAACGCCAAGTCCCGCGGCGCAATGGCCTTGCGGATCCATATCAACAAGCAGAACTCGTTCGCCTCGCTCGGCCAGTGTGGCGGCAAGGTTGATGGCGGTAGTGGTCTTGCCAGACCCGCCCTTCTGATTGACGACGGCTATTGTTCGCATCCGAGGATTCGTGTCCAACGGCCGCATCCGTGCGGCGAGCGCCTGAGCGAGGTAGATCGGCGCTTCGGGGAAGGATGCTTGATATTGGACGTCGTGATCAGCGGGCGATCAGCGGGCGATCACCTAGCGATCACCGGGCACCCACTGCGCGCCAGGCGGCATCGAGCGCGGGATCGGCAACATCGCGCACCACCCGCACATCGCCGAGGCTGAACGGCACCACCAGTCGGAGCGTGCCGCCCTGTTTCTTCTTGTCGGAGCCCATGGCCTCGGTGAGGGCGGCCACCGAACGGGGTGACGGAATGGCTGTTGGCAATCCAAGCTGCTGCAGCGTGGTGCGAACGGCGTGTTCGGTGTCGGGCGTTCCGCTCCCAAGTTCCACTGCCAATCGACACGCCGCAACGGTGCCAATGCCCACTGCTTCGCCATGCGTGCATTCATCATGGAGCAATGCTTCGATCGCGTGCGCGAACGTGTGCCCAAGATTCAAGACAGCACGCCGACCCTGCTCACGCTCATCGGCCCCAACAACATCCGCCTTGATGCGCACGTTGCGTTCCACCAGTTCCGCAAGCGTTGCGGGGTCATGCGCAAGAATCGGATCGATGCGTTCCACCATCCATGCCAGCATGCTGGGATCTGCGATGACTGCGTGCTTCACACACTCGGCAAGGCCAGAGCGCAGTTCGCGCACTGGAAGTGTTGCAAGCGATTCCGGATCACAGATCACCAAGGCCGGCTGCGCAAACGAGCCAATGATGTTCTTCGCGAGCGATCCATCAGGGCGCGCCAGATTCACGGCGGTCTTTCCACCAACCGCGGCGTCAACCATGGCAAGAAGCGTGGTTGGAACTTGTACGCAAGCGATGCCACGCATGTACGTCGCCGCTGCAAATCCAGCAACATCACCAACCACACCGCCGCCGACAGCAACCACTGCTCCAGCGCGATCGATTCCATCAGCAAGCATGCGCTCACAGAGATCACCAAGCGTGTCAAGCGTCTTCATGTCTTCCGATGCATTCATGGAAATACGAGCAACGCGAATGCCAGCATCACGGAACGAACGATCAACCGCTGCGGCGGCGGATGATTCCACCGCGGCATCACAGATGATGGCCACTGACGAAGGTCGCAACCCCACCGCTGCCATCCGTTCCGCAACATGACGAACGGCACCACGCGCAACTTCCACGGGATATGTCGAAGCGTCGGTGCGAACGATGATTGATTGAAGTCCATCCATCTATCGACAGGCTAACGACTAAATAGGTGCCGTTCACCCCTGTCCCTATTTTCGAAAGGCATCCCTTGCCTACCAACGGCGTCAACATCACGTTCTGCCGAAGATCATGACCTGGCCGCAGGCGCCGAAGAGGACAGGGCCGCGCTCAGCGGCCGTCCTCGTAAGGCGAATGCGGGCCAGTACGCAGGCGTGCGGCGAAGTGAGTTCAGCCGTCCCCCGCCCCCTCCGTTGCACGCGGGACCCTCGGACGCGGACGGCTGCGCTCCACAAGGTTCCGCTTAGCCTCGGGCGAACCTGTTCGTCCGGTTGGCACCCACGGGGCGTACGTCCAACTGCCGGACTTCTCAGTTTCACACGCCGCTTACCGAGGATCCCGTGCTCACTGCGGGGGCTCGCACACGGAAACAACTTTGACAACCAGGGTTTGTGAAACCCCCCATCTGGCCGCAGGCGCCGGAGAGGATAGGGCCGCGCTCAGCGGCCATCCTCGTAAGGCGGATGCGGGCCAGTAGGAAAGCGTATTGCATCAGGGCTAGTCCGCCAGCGTGATGCATCAACGCCCCAGTACGCAACCGCGTTGCATCAACCCGATCCCTGGCCGCGCTCGCCGGAGAGGACTGGGCCGCGCTCAGCGGCCGTCCTCGTAAGGCGAATGCGGGCCAGTAAGAAAGCGTGATGCAACAACGCGTCCCAGTACGAAGGCGTGATGCAACAACGCAACCGGAATAAACCGTGCCATCGCATGCAAGATGAAATTGAAACGCGTCGCCCGCGTCCGTCAGCACGGACCCCAGTTGCCGAGCAGTATGCCAAGGTCCGACCCGCCGACATTGCCGTCGCCATCGAGGTCCCCGGTGACGCTGCCACCCCATCCGCCGAGAAGAACGCCCAAGTCCTGGCCGTCGACGATGCGATTGTTGGTGAAATCACCGACGCACGGCAGTACTGCTGAAGCAAGTTCGTATGCACCACGGTCCACGATTGGTGCCGTGCCTGAGCCGGTGTCTGGAACGCTTGGGATGTCAACGAACCGTGCCGCTCCCAAGAGGTCCGTCGTGACGCCAGCTGGTACCAGCGCGTTCGAACCAGAATCGATTCCAGGCGAGCCCGTGCCAAGCGTGTAATCACCGGTGGACGGAGAGACAAACAGTGGATCGGTTGCCAGGTTGGATGTTCCCGTGAATCCTCCCTGCACGATCGACCAACTCACGTTGTTCGTTCCACCACCCGCGTTGATTTGATTGGCCGCAGTGGTGCCAGTTGGTCCGCTGTTACTCCAGAAGACGCAGTTGGAAGCGTTCAGTGTGCCAAGGGATGTGGTGTTGACGCCGCCGGCCACGGATGTGGCAACGTTGCCAGCAAACGTGCAGTTGCGTGCATTCACCACGCTGTTGGAAACGCCGATCCAAATGGCAGCACCGCCACCAGAGCCCGTCGCGCGATTGCCGACAAAGAGGCAGTTGGTGTACGTAGTGTTTCCGCCGCCGTATGTTTCCACGCCACCGGCGCGCGCCGCGGTGTTGTTGCGGAAGATGCAGCGTGTGAAGGTGCTCGTCACGGCGTTCGTGTCGAATGCACCACCGTAACTACCGCCGTTGTTGTCGTTGAATTGGCAGTCAGCAAACGTTGCTTGCGCGGAGAAGATGTAGCCCGCGCCACCACCGAATGTGCAGCGGTGCGAAGCAAAGATGCAATTGCGAACGGTTGGTGCACCACTCGAGACAATCAATATGCCGCCGCCCTTGTCTTGATTGCTCGCACTGGCGCCGTTCGCGTAGCCCGCGCGCACCGTGAAGCCGTCCAGAATGGCGGTGACCGCTGCGCCGGTACCAAGGACAACGTGGTAACTGTTTTCTGTGTAGTTGGCGGTGGCGGTGTCGTTACCAAGCAGGTCGCCAGACAGGATGGTGGCGTTCGTCTTCCAATCGCGCTGCGAAAGTGTTGACTCGGTCCCCGCGAATCCGCCG
>CALQCP020000110.1 GCA_943329105.2 Chitinophaga pinensis
CAGATCGGCTCGGTGTCGATCCCACAGGAGGCCTTCATGGCCATCCTTGATCAAGGCGACTAAGAAACTCCATCCATGCGCAACACAGAACGCGTCATCGTTTATTCCGCCCTCGCTGGTATCGCCGCTATGAGTTTCCTGCGCGGCGCCGAGCGCAACGCATCGGCTGTGCCAGAGCCAACGCCCTCGGATGTGGGCCCTGCCGACGCGGTGATTCTCACCGGCAAAGACACCAATCTCACCCTGCGCAATGTGGAAGGTCACCTGGCATTCGGCGAGCAAGCCACTGCAAAGGCATGGTCCATCGGAGCGGTCGGCAGCGACAAGATCATGAAGCTGCTTCTCAAGAGCGAGCGCTTTGAAGACGAGCGCAAGCGCCTCGAAGAGACCGCCAAGAGCCAGGACGAGGACTTCCGCAAGCGTTTCGCCGAACTCGAAACGAAGTACAAGGGTGTTGACCCCAAGGCCCCGGGCTTTGAGGGTGGTCGCCAAGAAATGGAGGGCTTCTTCAAGGAATTCGAAGCGTGGCGCAAGGAGATCGGCGAGAAACTCGGCAAGTTGCAAGCAGAGCAAATCGAGAAGGCCTACCGCGAAATGACCGCAGCGACCGATGTGGTTGCCGATCGCAACAAGGTTGACATTGTGCTGCGCTTCGTGCCAACCAGCCAGCCCTTCACCAGCAACAGCCCCGCTGATGCCATGTTGCAGGTGCAGGTACGAACCTTCTTGCATTACCCAGAGACCATCGACCTGACCCCGGAACTCATCAAGGAACTGTCGCTCAAGGATGAATAGGCGCGTTGAGCGCCGTCCGAGCCTCGAGCAACGGCGCGGGATGTGTCCGACATGTGGGTACGCGATCGCAGCTGGTAGTACCGCGTGCGCCGCAGACCGACGAGTGACTTGTCCGGAGTGCGGCGACCGATCCAGCAATGAGATATGACGCAGTCACTCATGACAGCGGCGACGGAGGAAGGAATGCGATTCAATCGCTCTCGACCGAGAATGGCGCATGGAAGTGACGCGGTCCGCTGTCATCGCTTGGCAATCTCCAAATATTGACGGTGGTGCGACATGAAGCGATGTCGGGAGGCCACGGAATCGCATAGCAGCGGTAACGGTGCACATCGCACTCCTCGTCCCACTGTATTGGCAACCAGAATGCCCCAACGATCATCGTGCCCATTGGCTGCGGTAAAACCACGAACGGCGTCAGCTCCGCTTCCGGGAGGAAGCACAGCGCCGCGTCGGCCTCAGCGAGCGATCCAAAGCTCCCTTGAATGAGCCGCTGCCACTGCGAAGCACCAAGCTGCACTTTCGATGATTGATTCAGCGCTGCAGCGAGTTGATCGGGCGACACCGTCTCAAGCGGTTCGGCACACTGCTGAAGCGCATGGGCGATGTGAAGTGCGAATTGTCTCTTTGTTGGCCATGGGCACCCTTCCGCCACTGATCCCTCGAACCGCCTTGAGGTTGCACGCATCACCGCTACACCGACGCGCTCCGATCGCACCCCTTGCGACTCCATTGGATCCAACATTGCAAGCCGCAGCAAGCCCCCGTTGTCTTCTGTCGTAATCTCTCGGAGCACGCGGTTCTGAACACCCGGCGGTGCGACTGCTCGAAGTGGTGAGCGGCTGGCCGCCATCGCGACGGTCGCAATCTCATCACCGAGCGGCAGAACGAGCCGCACTTCGCCAACGCCATCAAGAACCAGTGTGACCCGTTGGCAAGGGGTCGATTGGGCGTGGTTGTTCAGCTCATCAATAAAGTTCCCAACATTCGCAAGCGACAGCGATTGCTGCGACGCCGGAGATCCAATAAGAAGACTCGCGTCGATGAGCGTGAGCATGCCATTTCTTCGCTCCCCCAGCAGATTTACTACCCGTTGGCCATGGCCAATCATGGCGGCCGCTGAGGTCATGTGTTCCGAAAAATGATCTGACGCTTGGTCGTATGGGGAAGGAATGACCTCGATAATCGAGATGTTCATCAATGGTGTCGCCGGATGAGACGAGCGAGTGGTGTGCGCCCAAACCCGCACGTCGCCAAACCGGTCATCCACCATGGTGCTGACGTTCACGGTTCCATCAGAAGGATCCGTCACGTGATGCTCACCGCATCCTGCCGCGATTACGGACGTGGCCGCGCAGAGAACACCGCAAAGTTGGTTTCTGAAGTGATGTACGAGACTCATGGCTTTACAGAAGTAGGGATACAGCGACGCAATGTCGTTCGTACGTGTTTGTGAGTGAAGTGGCCACACAACATCGATCGCAAATCCAAAGATGATCGGGACGATGCAGCCACAGCTAGCCTGGCGATGTACTGGAATATTTCAAGATTAAATCGTTAAAATTAAAGTTGAATTTTCAACTTAGTTCGAGTCTACGCCTTTATGCGCAACAAAACCGCTATATTTCCTGGGATCTTTCGTTTGCTTCAAGTCTTGACTACCGCAAACACGCTACTTTCGGAGCCCCCGGGTCCATGATCTCACTATTCCATGCCGCAACGCTCCTCGCAGCATGCGCGCTACCGGCGCTCGCAGACAGCGAGCCTCTTGGGCAAGTGAGTGCTGCACTGGCACAGGATTCGACGCGCTCCAGTCCAAATCTCGGCATCTCCTTCAGTCGCGGAACGGCGGCGATCCAGCCCGAGCTATTGCCGATTCCAGACAGCGACGAATGGACTCGCGCGATGCGCGCGCGCATGACTGCTTGCGAGACGAATGAGCTACTCCTGTCGACCGCTGTCGAGCGCCGCGATGAGTGGCGAAGGTTGGCGTTCGAGCGGCGTAAGGTAAATCTTGAGCGAAAGTACCTCGCGATCGCCGATGAATTGGGACAAGCGGCAGCCAACGGCCGCAACACTACTGGTGACCTGGCACTCGAGGAACGAATCGCAGCAATCGAGAAATCCTCCATCGCTGAATCACTCCGGTGCGTCGACGAGGAGGTCAACCTCATCCGAACCACCGTTGAGCAGGCACAGCCAGAGGCCGAGTGCGGGCGCAATGCAATTGCCGTTTGCGAGGAACTGATACGTGATCGATTGGCCGCTCTTGGTCCACTGCTTCTACCCGTGCCACGACAAGACATTGATCGCGCATTCAAGCAAGTGTCGCTTTCCTGGCCCATCGAGGATGACTCCAGTACTAGCTCCTATCGTGAACGGCGCCTCGCGCTGATGAAGGGCGTGCTCCGGGGATATCCCGAACGGCTTGATGGTGGAGTCGAGCTCGCCATCATGAGCTCGATTTCCGGCGGTCGGGGTGTATCCGAACTGACCTCCGAAGAACACGCGGATGTTGAAGCCGCAGCCGCAAGGCTCCGAACTGCCTTTGCACGCGCCGGAACATCGCAAGCGCAATTTTGGAGTCACGAATGGGAGTGGTTCACCAAAGCCCGAGCAGCACTGCCCACAGGTTCGCAAGCCGCGGCGAATCAGTTACTCGCATTTCGATTCATGCCTGCGGTCTATCCGTGTCCATTTCTAGAGACGAGCGAAGACGATGCGGCTCGGTCGCCTCACGCACTTGATCAACTCGCGGGCTATCGCGAACAAGTCGCATCCGCACTGCTCGGCGCGGAGCGCCAATGTGCTAGCTACACGGCAAGTACCTTCTCACAGGTCTGGCTGGGGCCAAATTCAGACTCGTATCGGCAGTTCGCCCGCTCCATGAGAGATGCCCGCGGGCGAATGTGCGAAGCCGCCGCGGGACTGTGGAATGGACTGCCGGAGAACGAGCGCGGCGAGATCGCGAAAGCAATTCCCGCCCTGGAAGCAGCACTCACGCGCGGGGGGACTCGACCGATCTGGGACGTCAACACCGAATGGCCTCCGATCCGCCCGGGCGAGCGAAAGCAGTGGTTTGTTGCGACAACCGCATCTACCGACCATTAAGCGCAGAAATCACTTCCGCTGCTAAGCGCAATGCCACGTCCTCGCTCGGTGGGCACGCCGCACCGAGGACTTCGCGCATGCTTGTCACACGGCGGCCGTGCAATCCGCACGGGACAATCATGTCGAAGTGCGAGAGTTCTGGTTGGACGTTGAGTGCCATGCCGTGCAGCGTTGCTGAGCGCTAAACAGGTGAGCAGTTAGTTGGGTGAAGCAGATATGGAGTTACTTGACTTCGGTCACGACTGTGGTAACTTCCCCGATTGAAGATGTCCGGAGGTGACATTTGTTGCGATAATCTTGCCTAGGGGGTCAATTTCCATGCTTTATATCGCAAAGTACGTCCATTTGACATCCAAGGATTGCTGCATTCAGTTTGCCGCAACCTCGCTCGCCTTTACCTGCTTGACTGTTCCCCAGAGAGTCTGCGCGCAGACCGGATCGCCAGCCAACCCCGCATCAGGCTTGCGGGCACTGTGGATCGATGATGTTCCGTCGGTCGCATTGGGTGCTGGCACCAGCACGGCGCTGATGCGCGGAGACGTCACACTCTTCCCTGGTCGATGGCTTACAGTCCTTGGTGACATCCCACCCGGAAGAGATCTTCGATTTCGCCTCGGAGGCGACGGCAAGATATTTGGAACGATGGGCGACCTCACAGATTGGCTAGCGAGCCCGCCTGCTCTGATCACGGATATGCCTTATCTCTATGCGGTTAGTTGGCGACCACAAGTAGCGTCTAATTCGGCAAGACCATCTTCCCTGCGTCAAGTGCTTGCCCTTGGTGCCGGCGACCATGGCTGGACTGTACTTGCGGGCATTAACGAAGCAGACTGCGCGTGTGGAGCCATGGCTACTTCCGCACCAAGCAGCAATGGCGCTGAGTCGGTTCAGTGGCATCAGTACCGCGCGACAGCTTGGGCGGGGGTCGGTAGTTCTAGTCCGGTGCTATCCGTCCTAGGACCGCAGCCGAGTTTTGCGAACGCACTGGGCGAAGGCGCGTACCCGTTGGTCTGCGGACTGATTGCTGACTCATGTTTGCTAGGAACATATAGCGTGCCGAAAGCGGCAATCGCAGTAACAAATCCTTCGGGAATGGTGCCCCTCGTTTCGATTGTTGCTCCGGAGTGTGCTGACGGATTAATCGACCATAGTGCGGTCGAGGCTGTCCAGCCAAGTTGCCAGGCAGGCGGAGCGAGTAAAGCAATCGGATGGAGCCTCTGTAGCCCATGTACCGTCAATCTGAGTGCATTCTGCTTGATTCACACCGAAGCTGACGCCTCCACCGTGACAATCTGGGATGTGTCGGGACATCGATCTCGAACGTATGTCGGAAATCTCAGTGGCGCCGATGCTGCTCCTTTTGCACGAATGATCTCGGCTTCAAAATTTGCGAGTGCCGGATCAATCGTGAGTCGTTATCTAGTGAGTAACTCGACGTTTCCTTGTGAAACGGAGCACGCCGCAGTGTTTCGAAGTGCTGAATTTGGATTCATCGACTTGCACACGGTGCTTCCGGGCGGGTCGCGGTACGGCTCTGATGCAAACAATGCAGAGGAACAAACGGATCCATTAGACGGGGTGCTTCGGCGCAATTCGCGAGTTGCGGCAATCATCGAGACTAGCCAGCCGTGCTCGGCGGGTGATGCGACTCAATGGCTAGCCGTCGGCGCACGATTCGGTTCATCATTCGACCCGACGGATGTATCAACCGGGGGTCCCGTTGGTGTCATTTGGCGTTCGCGACAAAATCTACGGACTGGCGCGTTAGACTGGTGCGGGTCGAGAATTTTGGATTTGGTCGGCAATGCCCCTGCACCGGAGATCGTAATGCCGGACGGCAAAAGCTTTCGAGTAAAATTTCAGATCACGACACTGCACGACGTTCGCCCCTCCGGGGCAGCCGTTGGGCTTGCAACGCTGGAGATTGTTGATCTTGAAACAGGTCAACCGGCTCCTTATGACGTGGTGGTGCCTGGATGGGGACAACGTGGTGCGAAGCTTGTGTTGTTCACTCGGCCGGCAGACTTCGATCTAGACACCAACGTTGGCGGATCGGACTTGGGATTGCTGCTTGGTTCTTGGGGAGCCGCCGATGCCACTGCTTTACGATGTGACTTAAATAGCGACGGATTGGTTAATGGCGCTGATCTCGGCATACTCCTCGGACAGTGGACCCCCGTGGTCGGCGATGTTGCCGTAGGGCTGCAGATAGGCAACTGTGGTCATCCTGTGACTCTTCCTGCGGTCGTCGAGGCAGTGCAATTCCTCGGTTTCGGTGATCTGGAAGCCTTCGGCACCGCGGGGGTCATGATTGGAACCGATGGATTTGTACCCTTCGCGGGTATCGTGGCCGAACTTGCTCAGGAGATCGCCGCTGCGCAGGAAAACGAACCATGACACGTGAACTGACTATTGTGGCGATTCTTCGTTCTAACTATGGTCACTAGGTAAGAATCCTATGAGCAAGCCAAACATGACACGTGAACTGACTCTCGCAGCGTCCCTGATGTGTTTCGCGCTCACCGGCGCGACTTCTGCTGATTTGATTACTGGGGGACCCCACCTGACCTGGAAAAATAACTGCGGCGTGCCGATCACCCGTGTTAACTTTGGGGGGCCAGGCGAGACTCCGCCAAGCATCTTCGCGAACATGCCCAATGGTGCGCCGATCAGCAACGACCTGCTGCGTCCGCTCGGGTTCCAACTGTTCTCGGCATCAGGTGCAGGCTTCTCGCGGATCTCGTCCCCTGACAGCCCTGATCCCGGTATTCGGGCGAATGACAACCTATCGAACTTCGAACTACGGTTCACGACGCCCGTCCGTGGCCTCTGGACATGGTGGAGGGAGTGCCGCGCGATGGAGGTGCGGCTCGGCGACACGCTCGTCGGGACCCTGCCAGTGGATATCTATCAAGGGATCGTGACTTCCGACCCGTCGATTACTTTTGATCGCATCATTTTCCGACCGAACGGAGCCAGTTACCCGAATTCGAAGCCGAGTATCGGCGTCTTCTTGGATTTCGCGCCGGTTCCTGGTCCTTCGGCCTGGGCGGGATTTGTGGTCGCACGATTGATCGTAGGGGCACGTAGGCGGACGTCCAACTGATCGAACGACAACCGCATCTACCGACCATTGAGCGCAGAAATCACTTCCGCTGCTAAGCGCGATGCAACGTCCTCGCTCGGTGGGCACGCCGCACCGAGGACTTCGCGCATGCTTGTCACACGGCGGCCGTGCAATCCGCACGGGACAATCATGTCGAAGTGCGAGAGTTCTGGATGTACGTTGAGTGCCATGCCGTGCAGCGTTGCTGAGCGCGAAACACGAACGCCAATGGCTGCGATCTTTCGAGAGGTGGATGCCACCGCGCCGTCCTGCAGATCGCTAGCGCTCGGGGCGCCACTATCAACCCACACGCCAGTCGCTCCGCCCTCACGGTGAC
>CALQCP020000111.1 GCA_943329105.2 Chitinophaga pinensis
AAGCTGCCAGCCGGTATCACCGCCGTGTCCGATGCGGACGCTGCTGTGATCCGCGTTCAGATCGTCAAGGAAGAGGCTGCTGCAGTCGGCGAAGCCGCTGCCGTGGATTCCAAGACCGGAACGCCGGAAGTGCTCACCGCCAAGAAGGAAGAGGGCGACGCGAAGAAGTAATCGTGCATATGAAGTTTGCAGAGGCTCAAGACACCGTGTCGCGAGCAGCATGAACACTCCGATACGCCAGCAGCGAGCGAACTATGAAGCTCATCGTCGGACTTGGAAACCCCGGAAGCGAATACGCAGGAACCCGCCACAACGTGGGTTTCAGCGTGATCGATCGCCTTGCCCGACGCTTTGCGCCGGACATGGCACCGAAGTCCAAGTTTGCCGGGCTGGTGACGGACGCGGAGATCGGTGGCGAGAAGTGCATTCTTCTCAAGCCGACTACGTTCATGAACCTCTCCGGACGCTCGGTCCTGGAGGCGCTGCAGTTCTTCAAGCTCGAAGCTTCCAAGGATCTCTTGGTGATCGTCGATGATCTCGCCCTCCCCTGCGGCTCCATCCGGCTTCGTCCGGACGGCTCAAGTGGCGGGCACAACGGGCTCACCGACATCGGTCTCAAGCTGGGGTCAAACTACTGGGCGCGCTTGCGGATCGGAATCGATCTGCCAGGGCGTATCCCGCAGTCGGACTACGTGCTTGGGAAGTTCTCGCCCGACCAGCAACCGCTGGCGGACGCGTCCATGACGGAGGCCGCGCAAGCAGCTGAAGTGTGGGCGAGCAAGGGACTCCAGGAAGCAATGAATCGTTTCAACACCAAGGCCACGCGTGGCGCGGCCATTGATAGCAACAACAGTCACCCAACGAAGGAAACCACATGACAACGACAGAGATTCGAAACGGAAAGTACGAGGCTATGTTCCTCTTCCCGCAGGCAGCATCCGCTGACCTGACGGCGGCGATTGACCACATCAAGGAGTGCCTCTCCAAGGGTGAAGCCACCCTGTGCAGTTTGGTGAAGTGGGACGAGCGTCGACTCGCCTACGACGTCAAGGGCAACAAGCGCGGCGTGTACTTCTTGACGCGCTTCACCGCCGACACCCGCAAGGTGAAGGAAATCGAGCGCGATTGCCGCCTCAGTGAAAAGATGCTCCGCGCGCTCATCGTTCGTAACGATGAGCTCACCGACGAGCAGATGCAGAACGTCGAAGCCGCGCAGCGCACGGCCGACGAGGTCAAGCTCCGCGAGGACGCCCCGGCCACCAGCGAGGAGTGATCCTCCGCTGCTATCCGCAGTGAATTCAACAGGCCGCGCATCATGCGATGCGCGGCCTGTTTGTTTATAGATTCGGATGAAATTGCGCGAAGAGCTGCGCGGTCAATCATTCACCGTAGTGATGCAGGATGTAGCGCGCCACGTAATCCAGAATGCTGAGCGCTTCCGGGATGTCCGGGTTGCTGGTGGCGCCCATCGGTTCAAAGCGCATGCCACGGAAACGTTCTGCCGCCTCCGCCGCTGGAAGACCATGCTGCAGAACCAAACTGAATGCTCGGCAGAAACCCTGAATGAGACCTGAGAGCGTGGAGCCCTCCTTGCTCATCTTGATGAAGAGTTCACCCGGGCGCCCATCGGCAAACAGACCAACCGTGAGGTAGCCCTCATGCCCGTTGATTGCGAATTTGTGCGTGACGGAACTGCGAGTACTCGGAAGTGTCTCGCGCTTGGAAGCTGCTGCTGTCGTCATGGAGAGGTCGCCTTGCTCGTCCTGAGCGGAAGTCGGCGGAACATCTGAAATGCCAGCCGCCGCGACCGTACGCGGTGCCGGGGTGGAACTCGCACTGCCGCCATGCGGTGCGCGCTCCACACGTGAATTCAATATCGGCGCTTTGGTGGGCATCGGTACAACGGGTCTCGGTGACAAGTCTCAGAAATTCGTCAAGAGGGACCGGCAGCGCCAACCCACGCACGCCAAAGATAACGCGCCACCCGGGTTGGGTGGCGCGCTATGGGGTTACTATTTACTCAGATCCTTTCGAATCCGCCCCCACCCGGATGCAAGGGCCCGACCCGGAGGCGAGCATTCAGCGGGCGGTTAGTCCTTCTTGGACTTCTTGCCCTTCTTTGGCGCCTCGGCGGCGGCAGCAGCAGGCTCGTCGGCAGCCGGGGCAGCCTCCTCCTCGTCAGCAGCCTCCGCAGCGGCGGCCGCTGCAGTGAAGTTCTCAAGGGCGCGGTCTGGGAGGACGTCGATGGTGAGTTCCGTCTTCAGGTCGCGGTCAAGCTGAATCAAGCAGCTGTACTGGCCGATGCGTCGAATCGGGTTCTGCAGACGAACCGCACGCATGTCAACCAAGAATCCATCAACCACCAACTGATCCGAGATGTCGCGCTGCGTGACGGCGCCGTACAGGACGCCTTGGTCGTTGACGCTGCGAATGAGCTTGATCGCGGCGCCTTCCATGCGGGCCATGAGAGCCTCGCGCTCCGAACGAAGCTTGGAAAGTTCAGCCTGCGCCTGTGCGCGGCGGTCCTTCAATGCCTCGATCTTCTCTTGGGTAGGAGCCTCGGCGAAACCGTGCGTCAGCAAGTAATTGCGAGCGAAGCCGGGCTTCACCTTGACGACGTCTCCAACGAGACCCAGATTTTCGATCGTACGGTTGAGCAGGAGCTCAATCTTCTTTGATGCCATGACGCTGTCCTTTTGCGGCTGTGCCGCGTCAAGTTAGGGCTGCCTCGGGGCCCAACCTTTGGAAAGCAACCGACCGCATAGTCGGAAGCGAGGCGAGCCGCGCATTATGGCAGAAAGACGCCGCCGCGGAAAGCCCCGTAGGGGCCTCCGCGGCGGACATCGTGGTTCCGATAGCCGTTATGCGCCCACTCGGCGCACTGGGATCAGAAAGGAATTTCCTCTTCACTCACGTGCTGGTGCGCCGCTCCGCCGCCCTGTGACGAGCCGGCGTTTCCTCCGCGACCACCGCGAGCAGACGAGCCGCCTTCTTCGCTGACGTAACGCTCGCCACCGCCGCCACCACCGCCGCCGCTCGCGCCGCCAGCGGTGCCGAGGAACTGGAAGTTCTCAATGACCACGCGCATCTTGGAGCGCTTGCCACCTTCCTTATCTTCCCAAGTGTCGAGCTTCAGGCGGCCTTCCAGGAATACGGGCTTACCCTTACTCATGTACTGCTTGAGGACTTCAGCCTGCTTGCCCCACGCTTCGCAGTCGACGAAGGTGGTTTCTTCACGATCTTCGCCTTCCTTGGTGCGGTACTTCCGGTTGACGGCCAATCCGAACTCGCACACCGGCTGACCGCCGGGCGTGTGCTTGAGTTCCGGATCGCGGGTGAGATTTCCAATCAGCATCACTTTATTGAGATTCGCCATCGTGTAGCTCCTTCTGTGGTTCAGGGTTCGATTGCACTTCGGATCCTCCGAAGCCATCGCGCCCAGTGCGTCCATGCGTGAGGCGCCGCATGACGCCTCTCCGAACTTCAATCAGTATGGACGCGCCCGGTGACACATCTATGGGAATGGGAAGTATTTCCTGACCAATCGTAAAGATTATTTGGACCTTGTGGGAATCTGCAATTTTCTTTGAATGACAGTGACACAGTCCGTGCTTGGTTCTCGCCTACGCAGATGTCACGGCACCCTTACCGCGACCACGTGCACGATTCCCCTCCGGACAGTGCTCACGATCCTCCTTGAAGGCCTTGGAAACGAACCATGTCGACCAACATTCGAGCCGCTCTCATCGCTGGCACGGCTGCGCTCCTTGCATCAGGCGCCCACGGCGCAGTGGTGACAAATTGGACTTTCAACACCGCTGCCAATAGCGCTGACCTTGGCAATGGCGAAATGAACGCCGTCGAGACGAGCGTCCGCACCGTCTCCCTCTCCAAGAAGAAGCCGCGCAAAGGTGCTACCCAAGTCACCAACCGCGCGCTGGAAGTGTTGAACTTCGACGCACAACTCTCGCGCTCCGGTCATGACGGGATCAGCTTCGTTGCGGACACCACCGATTTCCAAGACCTTCAGGTCAGCTTCTTGCAGCTCAACGGCGCGCGCTCCAGCGCGTGGGCACAGTTCCAATACTCCGTTGACGGCGGTGTGACCTTTATCACCACCGGACTGGCCGACGGCGGCAACTACCAAGTTGCAGCGAGCAAGAGTTTCCAGCGCTTTGACTTCGATCTCAGCGGTGCCACTGAGGCAAACAACAATGCCGACTTCCAGTTCCGAGTCATGGCGATCCACGCTCCTGACAGGGATACGTTCGTAGCCACCTCGGGCAAGCGCTACGCGGCGACCGGTGCCACAGCCACCTGGAAGTTTGACGACCTCACAGTCAACGGTTCGACACTCGCTCCAGCCAATGTAGTTCCAGCACCAGGTGCGATTGCACTGCTCATGGCCGCGGGAACCATCGCAACGGGCGCACGCCGTCGCAAATCCTGATCATCCCTGATCACCGTCGAACTCAAACGCTCGACCGCCACCGACCGCGTGCTCCACGCCTGCACGCGGTCGGTGCATTTTTGAGGCACTGAGCACAAGCCCCCGTACTGTCCGAGACGAAATCCGCGCGGGCGCCCTGTTACTCCCCAACCAACCGACGCCGCAGGACTTGCAATAGCGGCTTGGGCGTGAGAAATGCCTTGGCCGGACGAAGGTAAACGTCCACCACCCCATGCTCGTCGGGCTGGCCAACCACGCGAACGGTTCCTTGGATTCCCGCCAGTCGCGCCTCCAGGGCGCCCGGATCAACCGTGCGGAACACCACATCTTGTTCGCGCCGCGCCACGCTGCGCACACCCATGATGGTGGCAGCGAGGCGAACATCGGCGAGGTCAAGGAGCGTCTGCACCGCAGCGGGTGGCGCGCCGTACGCGCTTTCAAGATCGGTGCGGACCTTGGCGAGTTGTGCAGGATCCTTCGCCATGGCAATGCGGCGGTATGCCTCCATGCGTCGCAGATCGCTTGGAACATAGCCGCGCGGAATGCTGGCGGCGATACCAATATCCAGCATGGTGTCGCTGGGCACCACACGATCTTCTGAACGCAATTCGCCCACCGCCTGCTCGAGGAGCTGGCAGTACATCTCGTATCCGACCGTGGCGATATGCCCACTCTGCTCCGCGCCCAGGAGATTGCCCGCACCGCGAATCTCTAAATCGCGCATGGCGATGCGAAATCCGGCGCCGAGCATGGAGTAATCCTCAATCGCCTTCAGTCGCTTCATGGCATCTTCGGTCATGACACGATCCTGCGGCAGCGTCATGTAGCAATAGGCACGGTGCTTGGAGCGACCAACACGACCGCGCAATTGATGCAACTCTGCAAGGCCAAAGATATTTGCATCATGGATCACCATGGTGTTGGCAATGGGAATATCGATGCCACTCTCAATGATGGTGGTCGACACCAGGATGTCTGCCTCGTGGCGCATGAACTTGAGCATGACTTCCTCAAGCATGGACGGCGTCATCTGGCCATGACCAATCAAGACGCGCGCGTCTGGCACCATGGCCTGCACTTCAGCGGCCACTTTCTCAATGTCATTGACGCGGTTATGAACAAAGAACACCTGCCCCTGCCGCGCCAATTCACGCCGAATCGCCTGCTGAATTCGGCGGGGATTCCAGGGAATCACCTCCGTCACAATGGCGCGACGGTCCAGCGGCGCGGTAGTCAAGCTAGAGATATCGCGAATACCAAGGAGACTCATGTGCAGCGTGCGCGGGATGGGCGTGGCACTCAGCGTCAGCACATCCGCGGCCAATCGAAATGCCAACAAGCGCTGCTTGTGTTCAACGCCGAAGCGCTGTTCTTCATCAACGATCACCAAACCCAGGTCCGCGAACGCAACGTCCTTACTCAGGATGCGATGCGTACCGATCACTACATCCACCTTACCGGCGGCGAGATCCGCCAACACCACCTTGCTCTCGGCACCAGTCTTAAAGCGCGACAGACTCTCAATGCGAAACGGATACGCACGGAATCGATCGCGGAAGGTGCGCTCGTGCTGCTCGGCAAGCACGGTGGTTGGTACCAGAACGGCAACTTGCCGACCGCTCTCCACCGCCTTGAACGCGGCACGAATGGCCACTTCGGTCTTTCCAAATCCGACATCGCCACAAATCAATCGGTCCATGGGGCGCGCTGATTGCATATCACGCTTCACTGCGGCGATCGCCGTCAGTTGGTCTTCCGTTTCCGTCCAAGCAAAGTCTGCTTCAAATTCATGCATCCAGGGCGTGTCTTCCGGAAAGCGAATGCCCGCACTTGCCTCACGCGCTGCCTGAATGCGCAACATTTCGCCCGCCATGTCGCGGACCGCCTCTTGAACGCGTTCCTTCTGCGCTTTCCATCGCTTACCGCCGATGATTGCCAGCGTTGGTCGCGTGGCACCGGATCCGATGTACTTCTGGACAAGGTCTATCTTGGAAGCGGGGACGTGGATTTTGGCACCACCATCAAACTCCAAGGTGAGGAACTCTTCTTCCCCACCGCCAATCAATTGCAGACCATGGAAGCGCGCAATGCCATGGTCACGGTGCACCACATAGTCGCCCGCACCAAACTGCATGAATGCATCACGAGTGGTGGCAGCACCCACCCGTTGCACGCGACGGCGCACTCCAAACCGATGCAGTACCTCATGCTGAGGAACAACTGCAAACGGCTGGTCACTTTCCCAAATGAATCCGCGGTGCACGTGCTGACGCACCGTCGCCAACTTTGCGGAACCGGCGTGCTCAGTAAGTAACTCCCGGGCGCGCGCCAATTCGCCTTCGGTATCGCAGCACAAAGAGGTGGGCACCCGTGCTGACAACTCGCCAAGTTCTGCGAATGCCTGCGCAACTTCTTCGTCGAAGGCAGGCAGAGTGATCGCTGGCAACGCCACGACGCGGTCGGAAGCATTGGTTGAACTAAATCCGTTGATGTCAACCATCGCGTGAAAGCGCGCGCCCAATGACTTAAAGAGCGCCTGCGGTGACAGCACGCCTTGGCCGTCGTTCACTCGTTCCCAGTAGCCGCGACCCTGCTCAAGTACTTCCGACAATTCCGCAATGATGCACACCGTTTGCCGAGGCAGCAGTTCTGCAATCGATACTTTGCCAGCGTCATCAAGTACCGACGAGATGCTGGCGCCAACAAATTGTGCCTCTGGAATACGCCGATCACTCGCCTGGGTGATCAGGTCAATCTCAAAGATGCGCTCGAGTTCATCACCGAAGAAGTCAAGGCGCACGGGCAGCGCCCCGCCGGGCGGAAAGACATCGATGAGCCCACCGCGCACGGCGAACTCGCACGGATTCTCGATGGCCTCAGTGCGTACATATCCAG
>CALQCP020000112.1 GCA_943329105.2 Chitinophaga pinensis
AACATGACGGTTCTGCGTCCGGACGGAACAGAGCGGGATGTTGAAGTTCCGCTGCGCTGACGGCACCGGCGGTGCCGGATAGCATCCCTGCTCCCAATGGTTGCTTCGGCACAGGAATCCCCGAAAATGCACGGCGAACAGCCAGTCATCCTTGATGTGCGCGATTTGCACATGCATTTCCCGATTCGCAAGGGTGTATTGCAGCGGGTCATTGGCCAACACAAGGCGGTTGATGGCGTGTCGTTCAAGATTCGTCGCGGCGAGACGCTGGGGTTGGTGGGCGAGTCTGGCTGCGGCAAGACCACGGTGGGGCGCACGGTCTTGGCTCTTCAGCAGGCGACATCCGGACAAGTGCTCTTTGAGGGTAAGGATGTATTCCGGCAGAACGCCGCCGATATGCGGCGCATTCGTCGTGACATGCAGATCATCTTCCAGGATCCGGGCGGCAGCCTCAATCCGCGCATGCGCGTGGGGCGCATTGTGGGTGAACCGCTGGAAGTGCATGGCATCGCTACCGGTGACGCTTTGCGTGAGCGGGTGGAGGAGTTGTTGGAGCAATGCGGCCTGTGGCGCGCCGCGGCGGATCGATACCCGCACGAATTTTCTGGCGGTCAGAAGCAGCGCATTGGAATTGCACGCGCGCTTGGATTGCAACCTAAGTTGATTGTGTGCGATGAGCCAACTAGCGCGCTCGATGTGAGTGTGCAGAGTGAAATCTTGAATTTGCTAGGCGATTTGCAGGAGCAGCTTGGCTTGAGCTACCTATTCATTAGTCATGACATGGCGGTCATTCACCATGTGTGTGATCGCATTGCAGTGATGAAAGACGGCAAGATTGTGGAAGAAGGCTCGCGCGAAGATGTGATTGGGAATCCCCAGCATCCGTATACGAAGCGACTCCTGCTTGCCGTGCCAGAGTGCGACCCGCGTGTGGATGCAGTGAAGCGCGCCGAGCGGCAGCGCATGTTGGTGGAGGAGATTGAGCGATGAATGAGTATCCACCACAGATGACGCCTGAACAGGCGGCCCGCAATCGACGAGTGATTGTTTGGGTAGCCGTGATCTTTGTATTGGTGTGCATTTCAGTATCGGTGTGGGGATTCATGGTGACGCGCACTTCGCGTGAGCGTGCCAAGCAGACGGATGCGGCGCTTCGATCCGTAGCGTGGAGCATTCTTTGCTACGCCAGTTCCAACAACGGCGCGTTTCCGACATCAGATAAGGCGATTGAAATATCCACCGCTGGCGTAGCTCCTCCGACTGGAAAGCCATGGCCTTCGTCGTATGAATCCGCCATGGGTGGACTGCCGCCGATTGCGCTTGGTACCGCGCAGGCGATGATCGGCATTAGTTGGGGAGCGACTGCCGATGTTGTTCCCAACCTGAATACCAAGGGTCTTCCGAGTACCTTTGGAACGGTAGACACAGTGAATGGATGGATGGCGGAGTTCGCCAAAGACAAGATTCGTGAGCGTGCGCCGGGTGGCGCAAGTGCTCCGGAAAGTAATAGCGCCCCTCGCGGCGAGAAGTGAGAAGTGAAGTGAGCACCGCATCCAAGCATTCAACCGCAACCTCACCGGCCATCAAGATTGTTCCGCCTGAAGCTCCGCTGCGCGATGTCATGGACGGAGCGTCGCGCTGGGAGATTCCGTGCTTGGATCATGGGTTTGTTGCATTGGTGGACTGCATGCCACGGCTAGTGCCGGAGGGCAAGACTGCAGACTTTGCCATTGTGCAAAGTGCGCGCGTGAGTTACGGCCAGGGCACCAAGCATGTCAATGAAGATCGCGGGCTGGTCCGGTACCTGATGCGGCATCGGCATTCCACGCCATTTGAAATGGTGGAATTCAAGTTCCACATTGCTATGCCGATCTTTGTTGCGCGGCAGTGGATTCGTCATCGCACGGCCAATGTGAATGAATATTCAGCGCGCTACTCGATCGTGCCGGATCGCTTCTATCGCCCGGACATTGATGCGGTGCGTAAGCAGTCCAAGTCCAATCGTCAGGGTGGCGACGAGCCGATTGATATTGGTACGGCTGAGGAGTTCATGCATCTCTTGGAGAAGGCTGAACTTCTGTACCAGGATTACATTGGCTTGACTGAGAAGGGCGTGGCGCGCGAATTGGCGCGTGCGGCTCTGCCAGTGAGCGTTTATACCGAGTGGTATTGGAAGTGCGATCTGCACAACATCTTCCACTTCCTTTCGTTACGTCTTGATCCGCATGCGCAGTTGGAGATCCAAGTCTTTGCGCAGGCGATGTACGACCTGCTGAAGCCGATCGTGCCGGTGAGCGCGGAGGCCTTTGAGGACTATCGTTTGGAATCGATGCACCTCACGCGCCTGGAGATTGAGGCGATGCGGACCGGTCAGCCGCTTGCCACCGACAACAAGCGTGAGACTGCCGAGTGGGATGCCAAGCGGGAGCGGCTTGGGTTGGGATGACGGGCGTATTGGGCGCGCCAGTGGCGCCATTGTCCCGCAGAAAGCAGCCTGAATCTGACCGTTATTGGTCATTGCGTACCTGCGCGCTGGGTTGCAACGCGATCGTTTATTGGCGGTATTTGCCCGTAGATGAAGCTTCGCTCGACGTATCCGGTTCTGGTGCTCGCCCTCATGCTGCTTGGGTTTGGCATGGGTGGTTGCTCGCAGCAGATCGGCGTCGAAGGTCGGAGCGACCGCTTGTATGCCGAAGCAAAGGGCGCGCTCTTGAGTGAGGGATTCCGATCGGTGGGCCGGTCGGGTGCGGTGGCCGGTGCGCAGGGCAGTGATCCGCGCACGGGCCGTTTGCAGTTCCTGTACTACGGCGACACCTTGGCCCCAACGATTGTTGAAGTGCAGATTCAGCCAAGCGTGTTTGGTCCGGATGCAGGGCAAGCGACGGTCGCAGTGGCGCTGACTCCGGCGTCAGGCCAGCCTGAAGCGGATGGCAAAGCCGGGGATCAAGTTGCTCCGGGCTCCAAGGCTGCTGTCGCGCAACCGCCGGTCTTGCTGGGCGCGCATCTAGTGATTGTCAAAGCGTGGTCGAGCATTACCTTCGCTCCCGATCCATTCATCACCGACTTGGCGATGGGTGTTCTGCGTCGCGCGTATTCGCTGTCTGGCAACGCGCCCTGAGCAGTTACTTTAGCGCTTCGCGGTGTCCGGTGGTTTGGAGATCAACCCAATCAGTGGCGATTCCGGAGTGACTTGGATTTGCACAAGCACAATCGGAGTGGGATCAAAGTAGCGAAACCATCCGCCTGGGAATGGGCCTTCGCCGCGTTCGTCCCAGAAGGAGTCGATCGCTAGATCAAGGTTCTCGCCGGCGAGGAGCGCGTCAACGTGCCGTACATAGCGCTGGTTGATCCAAAGATCGAAGTTTCGATAGGAAACGGCAGTGGGGTTCACCACCTTGATGGTGCCCTCAGTCACCGTGGGTATCACTTGGATGTCCACCATGGAGGCCTGCTTCAACTGCTTTGGAAATGGACGAGTTGCCTTATCCGGGTCATAGGGATAACGCTGACATGCAACCGGGGCCACGGCCAGCAAGAGCGCGCAGGCGATGAGGTTCATGCGTTGGCGGTGCATCGGCTACGTAGTATCCACAAAATCGGCGCTCGGCGTGCCGTGCTCGCCCGCAGTGGGTGCCGCACCCGCACCGCGCTGGGCATCTATGGGCGTTGAACTCAACCCTTCCCGCATTCCGCCTCGCGAGCTTTCGCGTTCCGTTGAAGAGACGGCGCGGTTGTTGCGCATTGATCCGCGGATTCCGGCGGCAGTCCCCGGGTTCGACGCGCCGTTCTTCCAAGCGGGGCTCGCAGGATATTCCGACGGCGCCATGCGGCTGGTGGCTCGTATGCATGGTGCACCGTTCTGTGTCACGGAGGCGCTCCTCGATCGCACGCTGATCAATGGCGGCAAAGGGCGCCGCAAAGAAGATCCGGATCTCATCGCCAGTGAGATCGGTATGGGAGAGATTGAAGACAACTGTGCGGCGGGGGTTGGCGATCATCCACTGGCGGGGCAGATCATGGGCAGTTGGCCCGATGAGATTGCTCGTGGCGCAGAGATTCTGGCGGCCATGGGGCATGAAGTGATTGATGTCAACTTGGCATGCCCCGTCAAGAAGATCAAGCGCAAGGCGCGCGGCGGGCATTTCTTGGCATTCCCCGAAGAGGCGATTGGCGTATTGCGCGCGGTGCGCGAAGCCGTTCCCGCAAACATTCCCTGCACCGTGAAGTTGCGGCGTTCGTTTGACGACACGCCGGAGATGGCGCACGCATTTGAACGAATCTTTGAAGCCTCGTACGAGATGGGCTATGTCTGGGCGACCGTGCATTGTCGCACCGTGCAGCAGAAATACGCCGGTCCGGGTCGCTGGGAATTTCTCCGCGATTTGATGAAGCGTCGACCGGATCGCATTGTGTTCGGTTCCGGCGACATTTGGACTGTGCGCGATATCTTTCGGATGATTGACATGTGCGGCGTGCACGGCGTAAGTGTTGCGCGCGGATGCATCGGAAATCCATGGATATTTAGACAGGCGCGGCAGATGATGGCCGGGCTCACGCCGTTTGGGCCGACCATTGATGAGCAGCGCGAAGTGTTGTTGGCGCATTACCGATTCAGTGAAGTGATTCATGGTGCGCGGCGCACCAGTCGGCACATGCGTAAGTTTGGAATCAAGTTTGCGCAACATCATCCGCATCCGTACGCGGTGAAGCAGGATTTCATTCGCTGCGAGGATGCCGGCGAGTGGGCGGCAGTCATTGATCGTCACTACGGGCGGGAGGCGGTTGAACGCGCTGCCTCCGATGGCTGGGTTCCGGCCGCGGTCACCGACGCTTCAGCGGCGCTGGCGATGGAGGACGCGGACCTTGATTGTTCGCCCGCTGATTGCGGCCCCACCGACACGGCCACCAGTGCGGGCATCGGGCCGTCATAGCCATAAAGATCCACCGAGCCCGCTTCAAGCGGTCGTTCTTGGTCTTGCCGATGCCCGACGGCAAGGAAGTAGCGCGGGCCGGTGCGTGTGCTTCCGTGCGCGGTTCCAAATGCAAGTCCTGCTCCGAATCCATCGCCGGCGCGTGGGGTTCGTGCCAGCAGGCGTTCCATGGCGAGCGAGCGAAGTTCCACGACCCATGCGGCGCCGATGTCTTCGGAGTCGGAGCGATCGGTCGCCGGTCCATCGGTGCCTGGTGCGCCGATGGCTGCCCAGCCATTTCCAAGCGCCACCGCCATTCCAAACGCATCGCCGGCACTGCCGCTGGGTGCAACGATCACTCTCCGAGGTAGCCACTGCCCGTCCTTCAGTGAGCAGTGCACCGCGGCTCCGCACGACACCGTTGATCCAACCGCGCGTGCAATCGGCGCGCCGATCAGCAGCTCGCAGCCCGCGAGCGCGACACTGGTACCGAACCAGCCGACCGCGCCCGCGGGTGCACGCAAGGATGATTCGATCTTCCACCCATCCGCGCTGCGGTGCACGAGGTGGACGATGCCTGGACGGGGATACGTTTCGCCGGCGCCGGGTTCGCCGATGGCGATCCAGTCGGCGCTGACCGCCACGGCGGAACCGAATCGTGCGCTTGCTCGCGGTGACGGTGGGCGAAGTCGTGTGACGAACGTCACTCCGTGTGCTGGCGCTGGTCCGACCTCAAAGATGTCGACGGCACCACTGTCGCGGTCGGGCGAGTCGGCGCGTGGCGATCCCACCACGATCGTGCGGCCATCCGTGGCCACCGCTGCGCCGAACTCGGACGCAGGAACTGCGTCAGGGCAGGTGACCTCGTCGACTGACCACGATCCGTCGTGATCGTGTGCAACCAGATACACCTGCCCCGAATCGCATCCGCGCTCGCGGCAGCCTGCGTGTGGTGAACCCACGACGCAGATGCCCTGTGCCGCCGCAAGCGCAAGTCCAAACCCCGCATTCCGCGCGGCTGCCGGATGTTCGACCATGACCGGGTCGAACGAGGGCAGCCCGAAACCGGCACGGATGCCGAAGGCCGTGACCTGTGGCGGTCCGTCGCCGACGTCCGTGTCGCGCGCCGGGCCGATCCAAAGGCGGCCCTCAGTCACCGCCACCGCGGGACCGAATGTGCCGGAGACCGGTCGTGCCGGAATCTCCGTGCGCACTGGGCGCCAGCGCGGCGCGTCGTTGGCTGCCGTTGCCGCGAGCGCGATGACCGCGCAACTCACGGTGAAACAGGCAGCCAAGACGCGAGCGGGGATATGTGAGAGGTTTCGCATG
Organism: Chitinophaga pinensis; assembly: GCA_943329105.2. GTDB lineage: Bacteria > Planctomycetota > Phycisphaerae > Phycisphaerales > SM1A02 > UBA966. Next base: position 6,240 of record CALQCP020000112.1, read on the forward strand.
ACGCGCATCCTCAGGCCTACGCGGAAAGGCACTAGCAGTGGCCGCCATTTTTCTTTGCAAATTCTTTTTTTGCCATACCCAGCCGTAGCGTCCATAGGATGCCGCTCCACTCCCACTTTCCAAGAGAGTGGTTACGCCCGCCAGTTGAACGAGGAACTTCCATGCACGCAGCGAACGAGACATACCGCGACGGATCCACTGAATTTGAAGGTTTCCTGGCCTACGACGGCGCCCGTGATATGCGCCGACCGGCGGTCTTGGTGTTCCATCAATGGTCGGGGTGCTCTGCGCTTGAAACGGAAAAAGCGGAATGGCTTGCCGGACTTGGCTACGCGGCGCTGGCGGTCGACATGTACGGCAAGGGCAAGCGTGGCACGACTCCTGAAGAGAACAATGCATTGATGACGCCGATTGTCAGCGATCGGGCACTGCTTCGGCAGCGTATCGATGCAGCGGTCCGACATGTGAAGTCACTTCCAATGGTGGATTCGGAGCGGATCTGTGCAATCGGATTCTGCTTCGGCGGCTTGTGCGTCCTTGACCTCGCGCGTGCAGGCGTGAGCGGTGTCCGCGGCAGCGTCAGTCTGCACGGGTTGCTTGGATCGTTTGACGCTACGAAACTACAGCGCCCCGCGCAGATGCAGACCAAAGTATTGGCACTTCACGGCTGGAACGACCCGATGGCGCGTCCCGATGCAGTCGAAGCATTTGCGCGCGAAATGACCGAGCACGGTGCTGATTGGCAATTGCACGCCTTCGGTGGCTGCGGCCACGCATTCACCAACCCAGCCGCGCAAGACGCGAAGGCCGGCATGCAATACAACCCGCTTGCTGATGCGCGCAGCCTCGAGATGGTGAAGGACTTCCTGGCCGAAGTCTGTGGACCAGCATGGGCAACCAAAGTAACGATGTGCCCCACGCCGAAGTAGGTGCGGGTCACGCATGTCCCTAATTTCGGAGTTCACTGTGCTACCAACGGCGTGAATTCCACGTTCTGCCGAAGATCACGACCTGGCTCGCAGGCGCCGAAGAGGACAGGGCCGCGCTCAGCGGCCGTCCTCGTAAGGCGCGTGCGGGCCAGTACGA
>CALQCP020000113.1 GCA_943329105.2 Chitinophaga pinensis
ATCGATGAACTGAGCGTTGGTTGGTTCAGCGGTGTGCGGGTGCGCGGCTTCACCATTGATGATCCGGCTTCAGGGAATCGCGTGAGTGCGGACGTTTCGGCGGAGCAAGGTGTTTGGAAACTGCTGACCGCTGGGGTCCGTGGTCTTGATGTTCATGTTTCGGGATCGGTCAAGACGCGACGCGCAGCTGATGGAACGTTGGGCATCACCAAGCTCATGCGCTCGGACACTTCAGCATCACCAGCATCGAGCGCTGCCAAGTCAGAAGGATCAACATCTGCAAGCATCCTGCCCGCGGGTCTTGATGTTGTAGTGACTATCGACGGCATCGCGGTTGAGATCCTGGAGGAAAGTGGCGCAACGTACGCGGCGGTTCGTGATTTCAAGGGATCTGCACGCGTAGTAACGGGTGGCGACACGCAAGTGAAGTTCACCGCGCGCACGGAAGTGCAGGGGACTACCGGCGCGGTGGACGTAGAAATTTCAGCACCCGGACTGTTTGACGCTGCGGGCGCGTTGCACTTACAGGGCACGGCGGTTACCGCAACGGTGAAGGCGTCTGATGCGGCATTGAACGCCGCTGGATTGTCGATCCGCATCAATGAATTGAGCGTGGCTCTGAAGAGCGCGGATATGACCGGCGCAATCAATGCGGATGTGACCATGCGTGTGGCGCTTGATGGTCAGCCAGAGAGCGCGTTGAGTTCCACGCTGCGCTTCGATCGGCTGCTTTCTGCGAGCGCAGAACCGATTTTTGATCTCTCCGCCATTCACGGAACGGTTCGTGCAGAAGCGATTCCAACCGCGCCATTTGAGCGGTTTGTTGCAGGTAGCGGAGCGGTGCTGGCGCGTGATGTCGGTAAGCGAGTTGACTTCAATGCCACGTTTGCGGATGCCACCGGTGGTGCAATTTCCATCGAGCTGCGCAGTGACGTGGTGACGGCGCGCGCGGAGGGATCGATTGATCCAACAACGCGTGCAGCTACGTTGCGAACCGTTGAGGCGGATGCAACACTGGCTCCGGCATTGCTTGCTGCGCTCGGTGACATTGTGGTCACTGCACCGGCGCGGATGTCGTTGCGCGCGAAGGATGTGGCGGTTCCGGCAGCGGCGGCGGATGGGTCATTTCCTGAAGCGCAAGTTCGATTTGATGCGATCGTCACCTTGGCGCTCGCCGGATTGCAGGTTCCAGGTCCCGATGGTCGGGTAGCTCTGGATATTTCAGAGTTACGCGCGACCGCCAAAGCGGCTCCGCTCGCAAGCGGGCTGGTGGTTGATCTGTCGGCGGTCTCAACGGGTGCTGCGGCACAGGTTCCACTGCGAGCCACGGCCTCCATTCAGCGTGGCGGCGCGTTCGGCATCAATGGCACCGTGCGCGTGGTGGCGCTGCCCACCGCATTGATTCGACCGTTCTTGCCGAAGGATTTGCCCATTGATTTGACGCAGGATGTTGGTCCAGCAATTACCTCACTTGATGCAACGATTGCCGCTGGCGATGAACCAGCAATCACCATCGCGCTTGAGTCTGCCAAAGTTGCTGTTGCCATGCAGGGTGTGGTGCATGCTGATCGATCCATTCATCTTTCCAAGGGTGCAACCGTGACGATGCGCGCCATTCGCCCGGCGCTGGTTGCGCTGTCGGGCGTGACGGTGGCTGCGCCGATTGATGTGGGCATCACTATCAATGCGCTCTCGCTGCCTGCCCCGAAGTCGTTGACAATTTCAGGCATTGGCGTTGATGCAACTCTTGCCGCAAGTAAGACTGGTGGCGGCGCGATCAATGCGACCATCGGTAGTGGTGATAGCGCGCGGGTTCTAGTGGTTGAATCCCTGCGCGCGTCGGTGAAGTCGGAGGCCATTGGCAGTGCAGTGCAAGCGACGGTCGACACCAAGGTTGATGGAATGGTGGTGAAAGTCAGTGCGGACGCGCGTGGCTTAAAGTCGTTTGCGACCAAGGAAATTGAAAGTGCACCATTACTGGTGGATGTGCAAGTGTCGGGCATTTCGCCCGAGCGCCTTGCGAAGGAAGTCCCTTCGGCGGCGAAGGTGATCCGCGAACTGAGTGCGGGAAACATGGACGCATCGATCCATTACGAAGGATCCACGCTTGATGGCAAGGGTCGCGTGGCGGTCAAGGCAGTCGGAGTTGACTTGCGTGCAAATGCTGAACTTTCCCAACAAGCACTCACAGTGGACGCCACTGTTTCCGCTGACGTATCCCCGGCACTGTTGGCGGCCGCCGCAGAACTTCCTGTGAAACTTGCCGCACCCACTCACATTGATGCAAAGCTTGACAGTGTCACCATGAAGCGAACGGTTCCGTGGGAATTTGCGGCGCCCACTGCAGCGCACGCGGAGCTGCGCATTCCTGCCGTGGTAATCGCGGGGGTTCCTGGCGTGGCCGCAGATGTTGGGTTGACCGACATGGTGCTTGACACCAACGTGACGCTCGGCGCCAAGATGGCTGCGCGTGGAACACTCACTTCAAAGATTGCCGCACACAGTGGGAACAAGCGTGCGCCGCTCGCGCCGCTCAGCGCGCACTTTGCATGGATCGATGCTGGTGCAGCGCCCGCCTCGTGGACGGCCGATGCGGATTTGGATGGCATCAAAGTTGACGGCCTGGCCATGCTGATTGACATTGACGAAGCGATGCGCAAAGAGATTGGCGACGGTGCGCGTCTCTCGGTGAAGGGCGCAAGTATTGGCGCGGGGGGCATCTCTTTTGAGGTGGAGTCGACACTGCAACGACTCAAGGCAAATCTCAACGGACAATTGGTGGACGGGGTTCTCTCGCTTGCAAACAGTGCCATTGATGTGACCATTCCCGCCTCAAGCGCCACGGAGATGCTCAATGCACTCTCGAGCAAGCCGGTCAAAGATGCGGCTGATGCACCCAATGCGAAGAAGGATCCGCCAGCGTGGAAGCAAGTCAGTGCGGTGGCCGTTGTGGCCACGATCACCAACTTTCGCATGCGCTTGGGAGGTGACGCTGCAACACCGGTCGTGGCAAGCGCTCCGGTGCCAGCGCCAAGCTCCGGCGTTCCCGTGGCGTCCGCAACCGCACCGCGCGTGGTTCTTCCTGCTGGATTTGCTGCGGTGGTCAAACTGGACATGAAGCCGGTGATGTTGGTGCCCACGAACGGCGAGCCGCTCACCATTGAGTCCGTGGCTGTTGCGATCAATGCTCCGGGCTTAGAGAAACCCGCGGTTGTAAAGGTTGTTGCCGCCATTGCGGGAGCCGGTGGACAGCGTGTTCCGATCGCGCTTGATGCAACGCTCACCGACTGGGCCGGCGCGGACGGCGCAGTACTGATTGATCGCATTCGAGTTGATGGAACGCTCAAGGCGGCGCGTGCGTCGACGCGCGTGGTTGGCGCACTGCTCGGTATGGGCGCAGAACTTGAAGAGGCAGTCGGTCCGGAACTCAGTGTTGACGCATCAGTCGTTTCATCCGGTCCGGGTAGCGCCACCGGTGCGGCAACGGTCAGCAGCAAGTTTGTCAATATGAAGGCGCCGCAGGTGTCGCTGAAGAACGGCGTTGTGAGTGTGGTGGCGGCACAGCCCGTGACCATCGACTTCATTCCGTCCGAGCCACTTCGGCAGCGTTACTTGGCCGCAATCAACCCGGTATTCCGTGATGTCCGCCTTGCGGATGAGAAGAAGCCGATCGTGTTTACCGTGCAGGCGTTTTCCTACCCCATCGATGGGGATCGCGCGCGCATGTCAGGTGATATGCGCCTGGTAGTTGGTGACGTACTCCTTGATCCCAACGCTGATAACGATGTCTTGAATCTGCTGAAGGTGTTCCAAACCAAGGACAAGAAGCCGATCGACGGCGTCATTGATCCGTTGAACGTGGTCATTCGTGATGGTCAGCTCACCTACAAAGACTTTGAAGTTGGAATTGAGAAGCAGGGCAAGAGTTGGAAGACGCGTCTCATCTTTGATGGGGACATTGACCTGACCAAGACGCCGCCGTTTGCTCGCTCGATTGCCGCCAACTATCCGCTTGGATCAGTAGCGCGCGAAGTAGTGGGTGTGCTCCCGAACGATGATGGCGGAGGAACGGTAGCCAACCTCATCAACACCGCATCGCTGGGACTTGGTGACGCTCTGCAACTGCGCATCAAGATGCGCGGTCCACTTGGCGAGGTCAATGGCAAACCAGCCAAGCTGGAGCGCAAGGTCAAGGTGATCTTTGATGCGAAGTCGATGGGCGACAGCGTCGGCAATACCGTCGAGGGCATTGGTCAGAAGATCGGCGATCTCTTCGGTGGCAATAAGAACCCGAAGAAGGGCACTAAGAAATAAATTGATGTGCGCTGTAGCGCCCGCGTCGCGCCAGTGAACTACATCGGCTTGCTGTCGATGGTCAGGTCGTACATCTCCAAGAGCTTGGCCTTGTCAAAGATGAGTTCCTGGCGGCTCATACCGGTGATGTCGTACACGGGCGTTAGTTCAATGGCATCAACAGGGCAAGCTTCTTCGCACATGCCGCAATAGATGCATCGCAATTCATCAATGTCGAATTGCTTTGGATACTTCTCACGATCCGGCCATGGGCTCTCGTCTGCCACAATGTGGATGCAGTGCGCTGGGCACGCGGTTTGGCACATGAAGCACGCCACGCAGCGAACGCGCCCGTCTTCATCCTTATTTAGTCGATGAACGCCACGGAAGTACGGCTTGTAGAGACCGCCGTCTTCAACATCGCGCTGTTCGCGGCGCTGCTCGGGGTACTGCACCACCCACAGCGTGTCCTTGTTGGCACCGTTGCGGCCCATGTTCTGGAACGCGTGGCGCAGGGTGGTCCCCAGGCCCTTGAAGACGTTGACCACGTAGAGGCTCTCGGTGCGGTTGAGCTTCTTGGGAGTGACGTCGAGAATTTCGTTGTCGCGGATGGACATGGAGGCGGGATTCTAGACACGCGCCGGGCGGAGTAGCCTTCGCACCATGATGAATTCGAGTCGCGGCGCCGAACGCGCCAAAGAACGCCGGGAAACCGGCATTGGAATGCGGATGGCCGGACTGGGTTTCCAAACCAGTTCCGAGGTGGTGGCCGGTGCGCTGCTCGGCTACCTGTTTGACTGGTGGCGGGGGCAAGGCAGCATTGGATTGGTGGTGGGAGGGGTATTGGGGATCGTGGTGGGGATGACCTCGCTGTTGCGGGGTGCCATGCGCATGAACCGTGAATTTGACGCTGCCGGGCGCCCGGAGGACAAGAAGGATGCCTGAGTTGAACCAGCCCCAGTCGCCCGGATCGGCGGCTCCAGGACCCGGAATGCAGCGAACGCCCCCAAAGGAACAGGAAATCCGCATCGCGCCCCAGCTGCCGGTGATCGGCATCCTGGTTGCCACGGTGGCCTCGGCCGCAGCGTCCCTGGTGGCAGTCCGGATCGCCGAAATCCCATCAGAAGCGGTCCTTCCAACCCTCCTTGGGGTGCTTGGAACAGGCCTTCTGACCCTTGGAACGGGGTTCATCTTCTATTCCGCGCGGTTTCGCCCGGCGGGCGACTGCAGCACCCGTTGGATGGGAGCCACGGTGGCACGGTTTATGGCGATTCCCATCCTCTGTGTTTCGATATACTTCTCCCTCCCCGAAGGCGGCCAGTTTGCCGTTTTGGCCACCGTCGGGTCGTACCTCGCGTGCCTTGCGGCCGAAACCGCATCGGTCGCTTGGACGGTTAACCGAAGCCTGAACGACGCCTCCATATGACCCTCATCCTTGCCTCCGGCACCGATCCCCTTGGGCACGTCCTCGATAAGAGCAGTGCGTTTACCGATCTGTTCGGCTTTGATGTTCCGCTGAGCGTGGTCTCAGTGGTCATCGGAGCACTGATCGTCATGGTGCTCCTTGTGCATTCCTCGCGCCGGATCAAGACTGGCCCGGAGTCGCAGGGTCACCAGCGCTATGTCACGCGTGGTCGATTTGCGCAGGTTGTTGAAGTGCTGGTTGACGGCTTGTACACGCAGATGTTGGAGCCAGTCATGGGAGCGCGCTTGGCCAAGAAGTGGCTGCCGTTTCTACTGTCGATGTTCTTCTTCGTGTTGGTGCTGAACGTCATGGGCCTGGTCCCAGTGGCAGACCTGCAAGAGATCATTCACTCCTTCGGCTCCAAGCATGACGCAAGCGAGGACGCTGCAGTGGCTGCTGCAGAGAAGCGCTCGCTGCTGTGGATTGGTGGAACCGCCACCGCCAGTCTTTCCGTGAATATTGGCCTAGCCATGTGGGCTTTCTTGGCAATTCAGTGGCAGTCGTTGCGAGAGCTCGGCGTCAAGGGATGGCTTGAGCACTTGTGCGGCGGCGCCGACTTGGTACGCAACAAGGGACTTTGGTTTGTTGTGCCGATCATCTTTATTGTTGAAGTGCTTGGCTTGATCATCAAGCCTGCAGCGCTTGCAATTCGACTCTTTGCAAACATGGTTGGCGGCCACACTTTGATGGCCACACTCATGTTGTTTGGTGCGATGGCCGGCAGCCTGGGCATTGCCGCAGTCAGCGGAATTTCGCTGGTTGCTGGCGTAGCCGCTGTGGTCATCTCATTCCTCGAACTCTTCGTTGCCTTCCTGCAGGCGTTCGTCTTCATGTTCCTCACTGCGGTGTTCATCTCACAGATGTCACACGGCGAGGAGCATCATGACGAGGAACACGGTCACGAAGATCACCACGGTTCCGTCAGCGCGGATTCTCATTCGCCGAAGGCTGCGCACTAGCACTGAACCAGGGCTGAAGGCCCGACAATTTCTTCCCTTCCCGCCACGTGGACCGCGGAAGGCAATTCTTGATCGACGCGGTTCACGGCGTCAAACCAAACCTCGGAGCACACACATGAAGAAGATCACCACCCTCGCCCTCATCGCCGCAGCAGCGGCAACCGCCTCAGTCTTCGCCGATGGCGCAGCAGCGCCAGTCGCTGACTTCAAGGGCATGGGCGTCGGCATCGGCGCCGGCATCGTCGGCGGACTCGCAGTTCTCGGCGCCGGCCTCGGCATCGGCAAGATCGGCGCCTCGGCCAACGAGAGCACCGCTCGCCAGCCAGAAATGGGCGGCCGCATCTTCACCAACATGATTCTGACCGCCGCACTCGTCGAAGGCGTTGCCCTCTTCGCAGTGGTTGTTTCGCTGCTCGGCATCAACAAGTGATCCGCGCGGCTGCTTGATCAGCCAACACATTCGGGTTCCCGTCCTGAAAAGGGCGGGAACCCATTCACGAAGCCCGCACCCCGCGGGCGGAACCACGCTTGGAAACATATTTGGAGCCACCCATGAACGCTC
>CALQCP020000114.1 GCA_943329105.2 Chitinophaga pinensis
CCTGGCACGCAGCCACTGCCGTTCACGCTATCGAGCACCACCGTGAAATTCTTGGCACGAATGGCGGCAACGTCTACGTTGCGCAGCACGCGATCAATGTGCACTCGCGCCGCGCTGCCATCATGCGTCAGCTTGCCGGTTGCCAGTGGTCCACACCAATCAATACGACGCTCCTTGAATCGATCGACGATTTCTTTGGCTATCGCTGGTGGCGGCGCCAGGCCGTTGCCGTCCAAGCATTTGATTCCATTCCACGCAATCGGGTTGTGACTGGCGGTGATCGCCAAGCCGCCGTCGGCTTTGCGCTCGCTAATCATCACGCCCACGGTTGGCGTCATGGCAACACCGATATCGATCACATCGCACCCGGTGGCCATCAGTCCGCCGATCGCGGCAGCGGCAAGTGGCGGACCACTGATTCGTCCATCAAGTCCCACCACCACGAGCGGGCGATCTTTGCCAGTAGCGACCTTCAGAAATGACCCAAATGCAGCGCCGTAGGCGGCAGCAATTTCAGGAGTCATGGTCCGGCCAACAATTCCGCGAGCGCCGGAAACGCTGAGCATGAGCGGGGCTTCTGGTGTTTGGGTGATCTGCATAAGTGGTGATCAGGGTATCGGAATGACCGGGATCTCTGCCTATACTCACCATTTCATGTATCTCAATCAGATCGAGCGCAGTTTCAGCGCCGCCCATGCGCTGGATATCGGCGGTGTGCGGGAGCCCATCCATGGTCATAATTGGACGGTGACGGTCATCGTCGCGGGCACCAGTCTGGATGCTGATGGCCTACTCGTCGACTTTCACGCCTTGGAACGGACGATCGAAGGCATCATCGGCCGTTTCCATAATCAGAATCTGAACACGACGCCTCCATTTGATCAGATCAATCCGTCGGCCGAATTGGTGGCGCAGTACATCGCTGTGCAAATCATTCCATCCCTCCCGATGGGAGTACGCGTGCAGTCAGTGAGCGTCGGTGAAGCGCCCGGCTGCACCGCTACGTACATCAATCCATTTACAGGTACGGAGCGATGACCGACGTCACGCCGACCTCCTTGTCCGCGTCACTCACCGCTTCGGCTCCAGTGCTTGCAGCACCCGGGAGCCGCACGGTGCTGACCATTGATGTCAACGATCCCGCGCGGTTCCTCAATCGCGATATCGAATGGTTGGAGTTCAACGCGCGCGTCCTGGACATTGCTGCCGATGCGCGCACTCCGCTTCTGGAGCGCCTGCGCTTTCTCTCAATCTACTCAGCAAATCTCGACGAATTCTTTATGAAACGCGTCGGCGTCTTGAAGCGACAGATTGAAGCCGGCGTGTCCGGGCCTGTGCCCGAGGCGCTCACTCCTGTTCAACAACTCGACGGAATTCGCGCTCGGGTTGCGACGCTCGCGCATCGACAGGCGATCATCCTGCGCGACCGCGTCATGCCCGCGCTGGTGCCACATGGCATTCGGATCTTGCGCTGGGATAACCTTGGAGAAGCGCAACGCACAGAAGCCGAATCGTGGTTTCGACGCAGCGTCTTCCCGATTCTCACGCCGCTTGCCGTTGATCCCGGGCACCGCTTCCCGTTCATTAGCAACATGAGCGTTTCCCTTGGAGTCATGTTGCGTCGACCGGGTGAGAGTGAACAACTCTTCGCACGCGTCAAGGTCCCGGAGATCCCGTCGCGCCTGTACCGCTTTGAGGACACCAACGATTTCATTACTGTCCAAGACATCGTTGAGCACAACCTTGACGATCTCTTCCCGGGCATGGAGATTCTGAAGGTTCTTGCGTTTCGCGTGACCCGGAATGCCGAGGTTGAACGCGATAGTGAAGACACCGAAGATCTTCTGGAAGCCACGCAGCATTTGCTCAAGGAGCGGCGCTTTGCGCGGGTGGTTCGCTTAGAAATCGCCGCTGGCGCCAATCCGCGAATTTTGAAGTTCCTCATGGAAGAACTGCAGGTGGATGCGGATGATGTCTACGAAACCGAAGGTTTGGTGGACTACGGTTCCTTGAACGAAATTGCCGACACCGACCTCGCGGATCTGCACTGGCCACGCATGGCAGCGTTGCCGCCCGCGGGGCTGGATGATGAGCACGCAGACATCTTCGCAGCCATTCGCGCTGGCGACATTCTGCTTCATCATCCCTATGAATCGTTCGAGCGCTCGGTGGAGAAATTCATTGAGGACGCGGCTGCCGATCCGAAGGTTGTTTGCATCAAGCAGAGCCTGTACCGCACCTCGGGTGATAGCCCATTCATTGCCAGCCTCATCCGCGCCGCAGAGAGCGGCAAGCAAGTAGCGGTATTGGTTGAATTGCGGGCACGATTTGATGAGGCGCGCAATATTCTGTGGGCGCGCAAGCTGGAAGATGCGGGCGTCCATGTCGCTTACGGCGTTGTTGGATACAAGACGCACACCAAGACCGCGTTGGTGGTCCGTGAGGAGCAGGGGACCCTGCGTTCCTATGCACACATTGGCACTGGAAATTACAACAGCCGTACGGCGCGCATGTATGAAGACGTGGGTCTTCTGACCGCCGATCCGGAAATCACCGACGACCTCGTCAATTTGTTCAACTACATGACGGGTCGTTCACGTCAGCGCGAATATCGGCAATTGTTGGTGGCACCGGTAGCCATGAAGAAGCGCTTTCTTGAGTTGATTGATCGCGAGGCGCAGATTGCAGCTTCGGGTGGCACGGGCCGGATCATTGCCAAGATGAATCAGCTTGAAGATCGTGGCGTGATGGATGCGCTGTACCGCGCCAGCGAAGCTGGGGTGCAGATTGATCTCATTGTGCGCGGCTTCTGTTGCCTCCGTCCGGCCATGCCTGGTTTGAGTAAGAACATTCAGATTCGCTCAGTGGTGGGGCGGTTCCTGGAACACAGTCGCATCTTCTGGTTTGGTGCCGGTAAGCCCGATCCGCTTGACGGCGACTTCTACATCGGCAGTGCAGATTGGATGTATCGCAACCTGCAAACCCGGGTTGAAGCTGCAACTCCAGTGCGCAGCCGCGACGCGCGCGGAACGCTCTGGGACATCCTGCAAATCTGTCTCGATGATCGACGGTCGTCGTGGCAGATGCAGCCGGACGGGACCTATCGGCAGATCGATTGCGCACCACTTGCACCGGAAGATCCGAGTGCCGTTGGTGTTCACGCGCGATTGGCGGCGTACTACCTTGACCGCGCAGCATTGCAAGCGCAAGCGCGGCGCGGCGAGTAAGTTCTATTTCGGCGCTGCGGGCTGTGGCTCTTGCGGTTGTGGCTCTTGCGGCTTCGGCGCTTCCGCCTTTGGCGCCTCAGGCTTCGGCGCCGGCGTAGCCACCACCGCTACCTTTTCAATCCCTGTCCCGCCAGTCCCAAAGTTCGTGCTCAAGTGGTTCACACCAAGCTGATAGAGCAGTTTGTCCAGCTTGCCGGTGGCGCGGTAGGTCAGTTGCCCACCGACACGCCACTCTGCACCAGTGATGTCACCAAACGATGCAGGAACGAACGCCGGCAGTTCTGCCAGCATGCGATCGTTGGGCGGCAGCGTGAGCGATGCCACCCATTGCCCGGTATAGGCGGTCTTGTCGTTGATGATCACCGAGTAGTCCCAGGTGGTCAGTTCCACCGGGGCGTCGTTCGGGTTGCGTAGTTCAACGGTCACCTCAATTCCTGAACCCTCAGCAGTGACCGCCAGCTCCCGCGCCTTCACCGCCTGAACATCGGGGCTCGAAGCGCACCCCGCGGCCGCAAGCAGCCAAGCTCCGGCAGCAATCTGAAGAATTGGCAATGGGCGCGGGTCCTGCATCGGTGCGAGAATGTATCACCTTCCGAGTGGAAGCCTGTTCCCCCAAGATTCGTTTGCCCATGAAGTACTCACCGTCCATTGGCTGCCGCCCCACGATCGCTGCCTACCTTGCGGCAGTGCTCTTGGGATGTTTGACGCCGGCAGTGGCGGCGCAAGAGCTTGCGCTGCCTGCCGTTGATGACTCTCCCTCGTCACAGCTGCTCATCGAGCAGGCCACCGATCAAGCCAAAGCGAACCCGCGCGAAGCCGTCCGGCTTCTGGTGCAGGTACTTGATGCCGGACCGGATCGATTGGTGCGCGCTGGAATCGAAGCAGATATGTTCATCCCGGTATCCCGCCGCGTCCATGCCATGCTGGTAGCAGATGCGGCATTGCGGAGCGCATTCCGACGCGAACTTTCTGCCGATGCGGACGCGCAACTGGCGCGCGGTGAATACGTTGAACTTGCGTCCCGCCGGATCGATACCGAGGCTGGCCTGGAGGCATCGCTCCGCTTGGCTGAGACATCTCTGACGCGCGGGCGCGTGGCGGCTGCATCGTCTTACCTTGATCGAGTGGACGGCCATGATTTACTGACTGGTCGTCGTGCGCTCTATCACGCGTCGATGACTGCAACGGTTGCCGCGCGGCTTGGACAACCCGAGCGCGCTCGATTGGCGCTTGCCCGCATCGATGCGCTGGCAGCCGATCAAACCGGATCATTGAAAGCAACTGAAATTGCCGGCGCTCGCGCCGCCGCACTGGCCACACCCACGCCGCCTTCGGAAGTCACCATTGGCCCGCTGGGTCCCGGGCTGTTTGATTCCTCCTCTACTGATTCGACTTGGAGCGAGACTTGGAACGCACCACTGGACGTCACGGCGAGCACCATGGGACAGGCCGGCGCCGGGCGCTTATCCGGCGCGCAGCCGGAGCGGTTGCAGTCACGCACCGCGCCCACGTGTGTCGGTGAGCGCGTCTTTGTGGACGACAACGGCGTGATCCGCGCCTTCGATCGCCTCAGTGGTCGTCCGCTCTGGTCGGGTGCAAACATCGGTGCTGATTCAAACGGTATCTCGATGCGCATGCTTGCTGCCACACCGGACGAGGTGGTTGCACTTGCGCCCATGCAACTCGGCTCGAATCGAACGGGAATAGGCACCGGACGCATTGCATGCCTCGATGCCACCACGGGCGCATTGCGTTGGGAGGCCCGCCTTGACCGCCTTGATACGCGCGTTGATCTTGATGGTCTGCAGCCGCAGGGCGCACCGATCATTGTTGACGGGCGCGTGATTGTTGCCGCTCGGCGCACTTCGGTCCGCATGGAAACGGTGAGTTGGCTGGTGGCGATTGATATTGATGCGCCGCGTCCCGCAGCGTGGGCGCGCGTGCTTGCCTCCAGTGGCAGCGTTCGTATTGGCATATCGCGCGCCGCCGACGCGCCACTACTTGCTGCGGGCGTCCTGTATGTATCAACTCCCACCGGGGCGATTGCAGCGATTGATCCATGGGATGGTCTCGTGCGCTGGCTCCGTCGATTCCCCGTACCGGTCCGCGATGTCACCGCACGCTTGGAACCGTCTGATGCATTGACTCCGGCCGTCGTCGGGGACCGAATCTATGCCATCAGTCCAGACCGTACGCGCATTGATTCGTTCGACATACGTGATGGTTCTCCGCGTGGTTCCATTCCAACTGGTGCTGATGGGTCGATCGGTACGCCGTCATACCTCGTTGGCGATGATCGTTCCGGCCTGGTGCTTGCAGTCGGCGATCGTGTTACCTGCTTTGCGGCGGCTGCACCGAACACAACGCTATGGTCCGTGCCCGCCGTCGGTGCTGCATTCGCAGAGCGTGCACATGGGCGCGTTCAGTTTGCCAACACCACTGACCCGTCGGCGCCCGTGGTTCTGATTCCTGACGCAACGAACATCTCCATCCGTGACGCGCGCACGGGAAGCGAACGGATGCGATTGGCAGGCGCTGGAAATTCCAATGCAATTCTGGCTGGAAATCAGGTGCTTGCCGCTGGTCCAACGGCACTTTCCGGATGGATGCCCACTGCAGCGGCTGAGCGCATCGTGCGCGCACGGATGTCCGCCAGCCCTGCACCCGATGCAGCCATCGCGCTCGTACACCTAGCGCGGCAGATTCGCTCTGGATCGCTTGCCGCCGAGGGGGCCAAAGAATCAGTACGTCGCGTTCGAGATCTTCCCGCTGATGACGTTGCTCGTACTGAATTATTGGAACTCCTCTTGATTGTCGATGCGATGGAGTTGGCACAAGGCGCCGACTGTGACACATTGGATGCCGCAGTCGATGAATCGGCGGTCTTGGTGAATGCACAACTCCGTGGCGGATTTGTGCGAGCCGACCGCGCGCTGCGACGCGGCGATCCAGTGTCAGCCGCGGCAATCGCAGCGACAGTAGCCATGACTGCGCAGTCCGGGGAGATGGTTGTCAATCGGTCCGGTCAGGCGAGCGCCGACGCTGAGGCACTGCGAATCATTGCGATCGCGCGTGCCAAAGATCCGCGTGCACTTGACGCTGTTGATTCCGCCGTCACCACTGCGCTGGCTTCCATCCGCGCTGAGGATCGCACCGCTGCACTTCGATCTGCCGCGCGGATTGGAGCCGGCACGCGTGCGGGTACATCCGCGTTGACTGCCATCATGAACGCCGCGAAGACGGCACCAGCACGCCTCGCCGCGGCGCGACTGATTCGCGAGTGCACTGCGCGCAGCGGCGCCACCGATGCGGGTGACGCATTCCTCCGCGCACTTGACCCTCATTGGGGTGTCGCGCTTGCTGCCTCGGTAATGCCATCGTTACCGCGTATTGATGGAACCGCATCGCGTGTTGTTGAATTCCCGGGTCGCCTTCCGCGTACGTTTCCCGACACCGGCCGCCCGGCGCGCGGATTGTTGACCTTGCAGGGCTCGGATTTGGTATTGCGCACCGCGCCTTCCTACGCCGCCGCGTGGCGCGCCCCGCTTGGAGCGCGCAATTGTTCAGTGCTCGCTACTTCTCCGGACATTCTTACCTGCGACGATGCGCCGGGCGGGACCGGTGCCATGTGCTGCATTTCGCCAGAGGGGGTGATTCGATGGACTTCGCGAGGGGTGCTCGATCCAGCAGATCGAGCAAGCGACCCGGAAGTGCTCGACACTTCCGATACCCGTCGTGGACCTTCAGTGATTCCATTGCTCACCGCGCCAGCGGTTGCTGTTCTTGGGCGTGACGGCAGCATGACTGCGTTCCATATCAATAGCGGCACCGAGGCATGGCGCCATCCCGCCGATGGCAGCACAATGTTGAAGTGCACATGCGAGCCACTGGCCGTTGCGCTGGGCACGGAGTCCGATGACGGATCTGGTCCGACGTTACGCATCACTGTGATTGACGCCACGGATGGATCCCCGATTCTCTCGTGGGCCGCAGAGACCGCCACGGAGATTCAGTGGATGCGCATCGTTAACGGAGGAATTCTCCTGGTGGC
>CALQCP020000115.1 GCA_943329105.2 Chitinophaga pinensis
CGGCGCGGGCGCCTGTGCAACCAGTGCAGCCACCGTCATCCCGATGGCGATCACGGCGTGTTCCCCACCACTGTGGCGCGTGGCTCAAACCCAACGTTTCGGAAACCTGCAGCCACGGCAGCGTCAAGCACTTCCACTGCAATCTCCCAAGGAGCATTGTCGGCGGGCGCAATCACCACTGGAAATCCAGGTTGAAACATGCCATTTGGGTGCGCACTGCCACGCAATTCGGATGCCAATGTCGCGCGCAATTCGGCGGGGGTGAAAGTGCGTCGCAGCGGGGCGCTGGCGACAATCATTCCATCAATGCCCACTGATAGGTGCAGCGCTTCGTCATTCATGGCGAACGGGTCGAGCGGTTTGAGCGGTGGCGCGGCTACTTCGGTGCTTGCGCCACTTGGTGCTGTCACTGCAATGCGGCGCGAGAGGTCCATGGCGATCACGCGCTCGTCGGTTGCATAGTGGGTGGTGGCAATGAAGAACACTAATAGTTGAAAGACCACATCAATCATCGGCGTCATGTTGGTACTGATGGCGGCGCCGAGTGATGTACCACGCAGGCGGCGCGGCGCGCGCCATCCGCGTCGGGGTCTGCCGCCGATGCGTGCTTCGGGCAACGCTGCTGCGAGCGCGTTGAGCGCATCAAGCGCATGACGCGTATCGCGTGGTGCATCCGCATGCTGGAGTTGTGAGCCCGCGTTATTCACTTGCAACTCCACCAAGTACCACCAGTCGAACCCGGGCTCGCGCGCGATCAATGCCGCTGACCGTCAGCGCATCGGCCACCGCATTCATGGCTGGACGAACCCATGAATACGCCGTGGCGCGGTCGGCGCGAATATTGACTTCCACGCTTGGCTGCCCCTTCATGGCTTGCGCTATGGCTGCTACGAGTTGCTGTAACCCCGCCGTATCGGCCGTGAATTCACGCTTTCCAAGGCGGTAACCGGCAGCTCCACCATCGGTGGCTGGAATGACGTTCACCACAATGCGCTCCGAGCCATCTTGCTGCTTGGCGGCACCAGACGTGGGATGTGGCAAGGAAAGGTCCACCATCTCCGCACTGGTCACCTGACTCACCAGTACGAAAAACACAATCAGTAGGAACGCCATATCGATCAGCGGCGTCATGTTCGCCTCAAACGATGCAGGTCCTCTGCGATGGATACGACTGGCGCGCATCAGGCTTCGGTACCCGTGTTGTTGGCGTTGGCGTTGTTTGCACCGATCACGGTCTCAGCACTCTTCGCTTCTGCACGCAACGCTGCAACGGGCGATCCGGCGCCGCCTGGTCGGAAGCGCATGAGAATCTGCTCCACTTCGCGCGCGCCTTCAGAACCGGCAGCATCAATTCGATTGCGCACCACTGCGAACACGCTGAGTGCTGGAATGGCAATGAGTAGACCCCAGAAAGTGGTCACCAGTGCTGTGCCAATTCCGCCCGCAAGCGCCACTGGATCGGCGGTTCCACCCATCTGTGCAATAGTGAAGAAGGCGACAATCATTCCGTACACCGTTCCAAAGAGTCCGATCATGGGCGCAACTTGGCCAAAGACATTGAGTACTTCGATTTTCCGTAGGCGTCGCACCACTAATTCATCCGTCATCGATTCCGCCGCTTGCATCATCGCGTCATGACCAGCGGGCGCAGCCAGAAGTGCCGCGTGGATGACACGGCCAAAGTCACCACCCTTGGTGCGCGACCACTCAAGCGCCTCGGCAAACTTGCCACCACTCACCATGGCGCGCATATGTTCAACGGCGGACGGAGGAAGCATGTCACTCACACGGTTCGCGGTGAATGCAATCCAGATGAGTGCCACACTGGCCATACTCATGGCAATCAACACCCAAATCATGGAGCTTCCGATCCAATCCACACGCACGCCGCCGTCGGGCAACTGATCGAGCGAGATGAAGAAGGCGGTCGCGAACGATGGTCCAGCACATGCCGGCGCAGCGATGCATCCGGCGGCAAGACTGGCCACCAAGTTGGTGGACATTCCGGTGGCATGGCCAGTGGTGCGGGTAGCGACGCGGGGGAGTGAGTAGCTAGTCATTTGCTGATGTTTCCTGCAGGCTGGTTGCGCGCACGCATCGGTGCAAGTCCGAGCGTGGCGCGGTCGAGAAGTAGGTATCCGTTACTGCCGCCGTGGCGTTCGCCGAGTGCGCGCAGTGCGCCGTCGGCGGATGTTTCCACCAGTTCGACGCAGAGAAAGGTGGCAAATCGTGAGCCATCCGTCGTAGTGGGATTGAGCCGATCGGCGGTCGAGAGCAGTGTGGCGTTGGCACTGCGTGCTGCAGTGCGGAGCGGGGTGGGCGCGCCGCGCGCGATGACGCAGATGGCGTCCGGCTCAAGCGCGCGCCACACGCGTTCGAGTGCTGCGCCCAGGTCCGGCGTGCCTCCGGGCGCGCTGCGTTCGGTGAACCAACGCAGTGCAGCGGCGGTGTTTGCGCGCGTGGCTGCAGCTGGAGTACCGGGTGCCAGTTCCACGCCGTTTCCGCGGGCGATAGCAACAGTGAACTGCTGATTGGGCATGAGTGCCGCCAGGCGCTGGGCGAGTACCGCGCGCGCCGCTGGCAGTGCTGAAAGCAATCGTCCGCCGCCATCAATGAGGAATGCCACGCGCTGTTTGTCCATGGCGAAACTGGCGGCGCGGAATCGTTCAGGAAGTGCGCCGCCGAAGCCGAGTTGGCCGCCGAAACGGCCGGCAGCATTCGCGGTTACTGCGGTTGGCGGAGCCAGTCGCTCCAAGCGATCAGCGGCCGCGCGTGCGCCGGAAGCGCTGTCGAATACGCCGCGCGCTGCGGGGCCTTGGTAGACGATCGCGCCCCCAGGGATTGGTAGTTCAGGCGGTGATGGTGCAATGCCGGTGGGTGGCGGCGGAGTCCATTCGGCAACCAAGATGGGCGGGGCCTCACGGCGCATGGCGCGCGCGGCGGTGACTCCCATGGCCACCAGTGCAAACGCGATGAGTGCATGCACAAGGGTTGATGCAGTGATCGCCACGATCGGACTGCGGGGTGAAACGCCGGCTTCTGCGCTGGATTCTGCGCTGATTTCTACGCCGGTTTCCACACTCGCGTCCACACGTGTGTCCACCGCGGTGTCCATGCGGCGCTTCACGCTGTGCGCGGTTTCCTGACCCGAGTCATCGAGTTTCTCCGCGTCGCGATTCATGCCGATGTTGACTTGCGCTTCGAATCGCCGCGCTTGGAGCGACGGAAAATGGCACGGTCGAGACTCATGGCACCAGGGCCCACAAGAAATGCGCCGAGTGCAAGGACAAAGAGCCCCATTTGTGCAAGCACCAGGTTCTGTTGTTCTGCACCGAGTGCGAATGCCCCCTGCGACTTGATGATCGGCAGGCTGGTCATCACAAACAATGCTGCCAAGATCAGGGACATCAGCAGTCCCCAGACGCGGCTAAACAATCCAAGGAGCACGCACGCTCCGCCGACCAATTGGATTCCGGCAACCGCCCATGCAATCTCGGTTGGAAACGGAATGCGCGCGTGGTCAACTAACAGTGCCAACGTGTACAGGCCGCGTTGCGTGAGCGGAGCAAGCGGGCTCGCGAGTGCGTTGGGGCGTTCGGTGATGACCGGTGTGGGCGCGGTCGGTTTCGATGGAGTGTTTGGGGTCACCTGTGAGGCGCTGCTGGCCGGCGCGGTCACTGCGGCAGGCGCGGTACCGGGGAGCGGTGTGGCGGTGCTCGCTGAATCGTCCATGCCATTGGCCCCTGGCCGTGGCGCTGGTGGGGCGGCGGGGCTCTGCCACTCCGGTGATTCGAACGCATCAAACCCGCGCACGGCACCGAGCGCCACATCAGACTTCTTGGGATCGGGGTCGGTGATGCCGCGGACGCCAAGTTCACGCAACCGCTGCGCGTCATGAGCGGTGTATTCCACGTCACGCATCAGGTTGTTCCACCCCTGCGGCAGAAACGCCAAGCACAGGACGATGCGCGCCAAAAGCGGCAGGATGTTCGTGGCGGCGAACTGGCTCGGGCTCATGGGGCGGAGTCTAGGGGCGGACGGGAAATCAGGGCGTACCTGGGTCGGGCGGGTTGATTCGCCTTGCAGCCGACAATCCCTCTACACTTGCCGGTTCACGCTGCGGGCGTGGCGGAATTGGCAGACGCGCTGGATTTAGGTTCCAGTGGGGCAACCCGTGCAGGTTCAATTCCTGTCGCCCGCATTCACATCTCACTGGACGGACGAATTACACCTCATGAGCGCCCCTGTTACTCGCCGCACATTCGCCGTTGACGGATGGTCGCCCTCCTCATGGCGAACGCGCTCCACGCTGCAGCAGCCCGAATGGATCGACCACGGTGCGTTGCGAGCGTCATGCGCGGATCTTGCGCGGCTACCGCCCTTAGTCACCAGCTTTGAAATTGAAGCGCTGCGCACGCAGTTGGCGGAAGCCGCTTCCGGTCAGCGCTTCATTCTTCAGGGCGGCGATTGCGCTGAGACATTCGATGGATGTGAGCCTGGCTCGATCGCCGCACGCCTCAAGATCTTATTGCAGATGAGCCTGGTGCTGGTGCAGGGCGGACGCCGCCGCGTCACTCGCATCGGGCGATTTGCCGGTCAATACGCCAAGCCCCGCTCAAGCGATATGGAGACGCGCGACGGCGTGACACTGCCCGCTTACCGCGGCGACTTGGTGAATGGGCCAGCATTTACAGCCGCAGAACGCGCGCCCGATCCACGCCGCTTGGTCCGGGGTCATGAACGCGCCGCGCTCACGTTGAACTTCATTCGATCGCTTGTCGACGGCGGATTTGCAGACTTACATCATCCGGAATACTGGGATCTGGAGTTTGTGAAGCATTCGCCGTTGGCCGCTGAGTATCAGGCGATGGTCGACCAAATTGGTGACGGCCTCCGTTTCATGGAGACGCTCGTTGGCGTCAATGTTGCGCAAGTACATCGCGTGGACTTCTTCACGAGCCATGAAGGGTTAGTGCTTGACTACGAAGAAGCGCAGACGCGGCAAGTGCCACATCGCGCGGGTTGGTGGGATTTGAGCACGCACTTTCCGTGGATTGGCGTTCGCACGGCGGATCCAGAAGGCGGACATGTGGAGTTCTTCCGCGGCATTGAAAATCCCGTGGGCGTGAAGGTTGGTCCAAGTACCGATGCCGATGCGTTACTACGGACCGTTGCTCGGCTCGATCCGTACCAGACTCCGGGGCGCATTGTGCTCATCACCCGCTTCGGCGCGCATGCGATTGCCGCGCACTTGCCCAAGCTGGTCGAAGCCGTCAAGGCGAGCGGTCGTCCCGTGGTGTGGATCTGCGATCCGATGCACGGCAATACGGAGACGGTGATTCCGCAGTCGGGCCTTGGCAAGGGCGTGCCGGTCAAGACTCGTAAATTTGGACACATCTTGGCGGAAGTGGAGCAGGCCTTTGAGATTCACCGCGCCGCGGGCACGTGGCTCGGTGGGATTCATGTGGAACTGACCGGGGAAAATGTCACCGAATGCACCGGCGGTGCGCGCGGGCTGTCCGACGAGATGCTGGCGCAGGCGTACCACTCAGCGGTCGATCCGCGCCTCAACTATGAGCAGGCGTTGGAATTGGCGATGCTGATTGCGCGGCGTATGCGCAAGTAGCGGCATTCGGTGTGGCGCTCATCTACATCTACATGTTCGATCGCCCTCACGGCACGGGTTCGTCTTTCGTAGACTCCTCAGCCCATGGCACGGCAGACTCGCAGAGTTGTTATCACCGGTACTGGAACCGTTACGCCCTTTGGCCTCGGCATCAGTGCGCTCTGGAGCGCGCTCTGCGAGGGCAAGAGCAGCATCGGCCCATGTCGTACGTTTGATTTCAGTGGCTTCCCTACGCCGTTCGTTGCGCAGATCGCCGACGAGCTGTTTGATGTGAAGGCGGTGGTTCCGAAGTCGCATCGCAAGGCCACCAAGGTCATGTCACGCGATATTGAACTTGCGGTGGGCGCGGCCACGGAGGCGATCAACCACGCGAAGATCATTACCAAGTCACATGAGCAGGAGTCGGTCACGATTCCGCCCGGTCGCTTCGGTTGCCACATCGGCGCCGGACTGATTGCTGCTGAAGAGAATGAACTCACCGGCGCACTGGCCTCCGCGCGCGGCGCTGATGGAAAGTTTGACATCAGTCGCTGGGGCAGTGAGGGCATCAAGAACCTGACGCCGCTGTGGATGCTCAAGTATCTGCCCAACATGCTGGCGTGTCACGTGACCATCATTCATGATTGTCAGGGTCCGTCCAACACCATCACCTGCGCTGAAGCGAGCAGTCTGCTTTCGATCGGCGAGTCAATGCGCGTGATCGGTCGCGGCGATGCGGATGCATGTATCTCTGGTGGCGCTGAAAGTAAGACCAACCTGATGGGCATGATGCGTCAGCATTACGCCAAGCGACTCGCTGCCACCGCGGCTGGCGAAGACCCGACGCGCGTGGTTCGCCCGTATGCCCCCGATGCCAAAGGCTGCGTGCCGGGCGAGGGCGGTGGTCTCTTGGTGCTTGAAGCGATGGATGCCGCAACGGCGCGCGGTGCCGTTCCGCTTGCTGAATTGGCTGGATTTGGCGCAAGTCAGAGTTTCTGCCCGGACACGCTCGGCGTTGATCCGGAGGCAGACGGCCAGGGAATCGTGGACGCCATTGAGGCCGCGCTCACCGATGCAGGAATGTCGCCCGATGCCATCGATGCCATCATTCCGTTCGGCATGGGTGTCACGCTGGTGGACGCCGCCGAACGCGCCGCGATCCACACGGTGTTTGGCGCGCGCGCTGCGCAGATTCCAATCATCACGCTGACGCCAGCAATCGGTAACTGCGGCGCGGGCAACGGCGCCATTGCGGCAGCGGTTGCCGTGCGCTGCTTGACCGAGCAACGTCTGCCAGCACGTATCAATACCGCTGGTGCCGTTGGTCTTGACGCCAACGCATGCGCCACGCGCGCTGCGAAACTGAACGCGATTCTTGTCTTCACACCCAGCCTCGGCGGACAGAACGCCGCGGCCATTATCCGGAGCATCGCATGAGCGCGCCCCGAAATACAGAAATCCCTCGCATTGTTGTCACCGGCACCGGCTGGGTGACGCCACTTGGTCATAATATTGAAGGCGTCTGGAAGCGTCTCTTGAATGCTGAGAGCGGTATGGCACCGATCACGCGATTCGATGCGCGCACGTTCCCCACTACGTTCGCTGCCGAAGTCACTGACTATGACGTCGCGGGGTACGTGAAGGATCCCAAGGTGCACGCCACGGC
>CALQCP020000116.1 GCA_943329105.2 Chitinophaga pinensis
GCGCGTATGCACTTGATGGCAAGCACATTCGCTTGGCGAAAGCAACTGCGGACTCCATTGGTGCGGTCATTGGCGATGTTGTTGGCGTGACCGTGCTTGAGCCAAGCGCATGACCGCGGTGAATGAAATTATTTCTGTTGATCCCGCGCGCCCATCCGTTGAGGTTGGGCGATTTCGCATTGAAGTGGGCGCAGTGGGTGCCGCCGTACAAGCGGCGCGTGCGGCATTTCCGGCATGGAGTGCGCGAACGCCCGATGAACGCGCCGAGGTGTTGCGCGCATGGGCAGCAGTTACGGTTCGCCACGCTGAGCACATCGCCACGCTACTGACTCGTGAAACGGGTAAGACGATGGCTGAAGCGCGCCAAGAAGCGGCGCTGCTTGCGGACAAAGTCAATGTCACTCTGGAAGATCGCGTGCGTGCGCGCATTGCTGGCTATCAGATTCCGGCATCGGCCACGCGGTCCAACAATTGTTCGTACCGGCCGTATGGCGTGATCGCGGTGATCGGTCCGTTCAACTTCCCGGCGCATTTACCCAATGGGCATTGGGTTCCGGCGCTTTATGCAGGGAATACGGTGATTTTTAAGCCAAGCGAGAAGACTCCGGCAGTTGGCGCGTTACTGACTGATTTGATGAACGAAGCGGGCATGCCTGCTGGCGTATTCAATACGGTGCAAGGGCGCGGTGATGTGGCTGCCGCGCTCGTGGCGCATGCGGATGTCGACGGAGTGCTCTTCACTGGCAGTTGGCCGGTTGGTCGACGCATCATGGAAGCCAACCTCGACCGACCCGGCCGCATGGTGGCGCTGGAGATGGGTGGTAGTAATGCAGCCATCGTCATGGATGATGCGGACCTGCGGCAAGCAGTCATTGAGTGCGTGCGTTGTGCGTTCATCAGTACTGGGCAACGCTGCACGTGCACGCGGCGCATCATTGTTCATCAGGCAGTGGCCGAACGATTCATTGCTGCATTTGTTGAGTGCGCACGCACTATAACGGTGGCGCCGGGCGACGCAGATCCTGCGCCGTTCATGGGTCCACTAGTGAGCCGCGAGGCGCGCGATGCAACCGTTGCATTCCAAGAGGAGTGCAGGGCGCGTGGTGAGCACGTACTGCTGGCGTCGCGCGCGTTCGGTACGGGCATTGCAGCGGACGCATCGCAGTTTGGGGTATCCAAAGAAGGCTGGTTTGCAACGCCCGGCGTATTGCTTGCGCCTCGCTTTGAATTGCCAACGGACCGTGAGGTGTTTGGTCCAGTGGTCAGAATTTCCATCGCTGATAGTTTGGATGACGCGATTTCACAGGCAAATGCAACGGAATTCGGTCTCGCAGCCAGCATCTTCACGCAGCAACCCGCGGTCATTCGTGCCGCCATGGATCGGTTACGCGCTGGATGCATCAATATCAATTGCGGCACCGCGGGCGCGAGCGGGAAGCTGCCATTTGGTGGACTTGGTCGGAGCGGGAATCTTCGACCAGCGGGTGCCGCGATGATTGATTCATGTGCTTACCCAATAGCCTCCATGGTTGAGAGTGGTGACGCTGTTACCATTCCCGCTGGAATGACTGCGCCTGAGCGCGTCTGACCAGCAAGCCCCCACGCCATGACGCACACTCCAGCTCCTCACTACGCGATCATTGTTCCGGCATGGAACGAGGAAGCGATCATTGCGCAGACGGTCGGTCAACTGCGAACGATTGCAGAGAATCTTGGGCGGCCCTATGAGTTGCTGGTGGTGGACGATGCCAGCAGCGATCGCACTGCCGCGTTAGCAACGGCTGCGGGTGCGCGCGTGGTCCGTGTCGAGAAGCGGCAGATTGCGGCGGTGCGCAATGCGGGCGGACACGCAACCACTGCGCCGTACCTGATCTTTGTTGACGCAGACACGTGGCTTCCAGAAACAGTGCTGCGGCATGCGCTTCGTGAACTTGACCGCGGTGCAGTGGGTGGTGGTTCGCGGGTGGCATTTGATGGTCGCGGCGGACCAATTTCCGAGGCATTCTTTGCAGCA
The DNA here is from genome assembly GCA_943329105.2 of Chitinophaga pinensis. Classification (GTDB taxonomy): domain Bacteria; phylum Planctomycetota; class Phycisphaerae; order Phycisphaerales; family SM1A02; genus UBA966. Next base: position 2,015 of record CALQCP020000116.1, read on the forward strand.
TTTAAGGTGCTTTGGTACGCGCAAGAACTTGCCGCTGGATGCTTTATTTTCATGCGCCGCGATGCGTTTATTGCGCTCAATGGATTTGATGAGCAGTGGTTCGCGGGCGAGGAATATTGGATGAGTAAGGCGCTCAAACAGCGCGGTCGATTTGCATTTCTTTCGGAAGAGGTTGTCAGCAGCGCGCGCAAGCAGCGAGCTGGAGCGGGGCCGCGCATGATGCTGACGCTCTTGGCGCTCACCATTTGGTTTTCACTTGGTCGTCACAAGCCACTGCAGTCCCGTGCCAAGCTCGCCTTCTGGTACGACGGCAAGCGCGAAGGCAAACCCATCGACCTCGGATAAGTGTTCGGGTGCTTACGAATCCTTGCGCCGTGAAGCCCACGCGGCAGCCAGCGCCACCACGATGGCAAAGAGCGCAATAGTCAGCGCCATTGCACGGCCGGACATGCCGGACGCAGGTGCGGGCTGATCAGTAATCGTCTCGCCGAACGCACTGTCGGTCACCACTACCGCGAGCGGCGCTGCGTTGGTGAGATTCAATGCGGCGGCAGGGGTCTTGCATGCCTGCAGAGCGGGATCGCCGTAGAGGACGACTGATAGTGCGATCCGTGCTCGGTCTTCCTTGGCAGTTGGCATCCACGACACCAAGTCACCGGAAGCGCGCGCCCAGTACGCACGGCGTTCGCTTTCAATGACGATGCCCACAGGCGTTCCTCGCGCGAGTTGGCGCGGAATGTTCACCATGGATTCAAGAGCGGGTGTCACTGGCGAAGCACTGATGTCCGCGGTGAATCCGGCGATTGCCGCAGCTTGCTTCCAAGCCATGAGATCCGCGATGTCGGGGCTACTTGGTCGCGCAAAGTTTGGCGTGAAAGCAACCAGAATCGATGCAGGAGACGAAGCTGGCGTCGGTCGTGCGTCGGTTGCAGCCGGCGCCGTGGCAGCAACTGTCGCCGAAGTAGCAATCGGCGCAGGCGCGCCGCTCGCCGCGGCTGGACGAACGAGCCACCGAATGCCGCGCGCTGGGCCGCCATCGTTCAGCGCTGCATAGGTCGGGCCGGCGGCTACCACGAGTGAGGCAACGGGATTCCCCGCGCCTCCTTGCCACGCTGGCATGAAATCGCGCGGCGAACTGTCGCAACTTCCGCCTTCGCCGTAGAGCGATGCGCTCCAACCCGCGTCTTGCAGTTGTCTTCGTGCGGAGGCCATCGGCCACGCATAGGCAGTTCCGCTTGCGCCGAGCACCGCGGTGCCGATAGCGGCTTGGCTGTTGCGGTCGTGTTCAAGTGTGGCTTGTGCGGCCAGCGACACCATCTTTGTGTCATCAAATGGCAAGCGTCCGACCGTGCGGAGCGCTGGTTCGCTGAGTGCAGCTTGCCAACCGGTCACCGGATCGACCGCTTTGCCAACTTCAAGGTTTGTTGTGAGCAGCCAATCAGTAGCGATTGGCTGCTTGACGCCTGCAAAGTTCCATGGACCCATGGAGATGACTTCAGACGAACCAATCACCAGCACTTGGTCGGTGGTTGCGCTGGCGGTTGTGCCTGTGGCGCTTTCCGTTGTTGCGCCCGCGGACGCCGTTGCGCTCACCGTCGCTTTCGCCAGCCGGGCCCGCACGGAGGCCAGCCGCGATTCCGCAGTTCCTTCCGCTGGGTCAAACTCGATCACCTCAACAGTGAATCGCGTGGCGCGTGCAGCGATCAGCGCCTTTACCTCGGGCAACTCGCGAACGCCCTTCGGCGCCACTAATGTCCAGCGCGTTGGCGTGGACGTGCGCGTCAACTCCGCGCACGGCGCTACCGATGCGCAGCCCGTCAGCAGGGCAACCGGTCCAGCAATACCAACAACCGCTAGAAATTGAGCGTTTCCGCGCAACAATCAGGAATCCGTCCCGATTTGCGCGTCAAGCCATGCTGGAACAGCGTCGATCGCCAGCTTCTCTTGTTGCTGCGTATCGCGATGGCGCACGGTGACGGTTTGTGCCGTCAACGATTCGCTGTCGATAGTGATGCAGAACGGAGTTCCTGCTTCGTCCATGCGCGCGTAACGCTTGCCGATCGATTGCTTCTCGTCGAACTCCACCACGTGCTTCTTGCGCAACGTGCGGAAGAGTTTCTCGCCGATCTCGGGCATGCCGTCTTTGTTGACCAGCGGGAAGATGCCCGCCTTCACCGGGGCCATGCGCGGATTGAACTTCATGAACACGCCACTGGGGCGGCTTGGATCCGGCGTGTACGCCTCGCAGAGCAGGGCGAGCGTTCCGCGGTCAGCACCGGCCGATGGCTCGATGACGTGCGGGAAGTAGCGCTCGTTGCGCGCTTGGTCAAAGTGCTTCGCCTTGTCGTTCTTGCCGCTGGCGGTGGCATGTGCGCGCAAGTCGAAATCGGATCGATGCGCAACGCCTTCCAACTCGCCGTAGCCGGGAGCGGTGAACGGGAATCGATACTCAATGTCACTGGTACCGGCGCCTTCCTTGGCATAGTGGGCAAGTTCATCGCGGTCGTGCTCGCGCAGTTGCAGGTTGGCGCTGGTGAGACCGATCGACTGCCACCAGCTGAAGCGCCAGTCGCGCCACCACGCGTACCAGGTGGCGGCCTCGCTTGGATGAATGAAGAACTCAATCTCCATTTGTTCAAATTCCCGGCTACGGAACGTGAAATTGCGCGGTGTCACTTCGTTGCGGAATGCCTTGCCAATCTGCGCAATGCCGAAAGGAATCTTCACGCGCGTGGAGTCCATGACATTCTGGAAGTTGACAAAGATGCCTTGCGCAGTTTCTGGGCGGAGATAGGAATAGTTTCCTGGATCCTCCACCGCACCAACAAGCGTCTTGAACATTAAGTTGAACTGCCGCGGCTCAGTGAGCGTTCCAACTTCGGTGGCATCGGGGCCAACGATGCGCGCGCGTTCATCGGCGGGCACAGTTGGGTACGGGCGCACAATGTGCCGGGCTGCATCAAGTGCTTCACGCTTCTCGTACTTGCAGATTCCCTTGATTGCCTTGGCGCGACCAGCGTCATCGCCTTCAACGAATGCCCAGAGCCGTGCTCCGGCTTCAACGGCACCAAGTACCACCAAGTGATCCGCGCGATAGCGCTGCTTGGTCTCGCGGCAATCCACCATCGGGTCACTGAATCCGCCAACGTGGCCGGATGCTTCCCACACCTTGGGGTTCATGATGATGGTGCAGTCGAGGCCAACGACATCGATCGGCTCGCCGTGCGGTCCGATCAGTTCGCGCTGCACAACGTCTTGCCACCATGCGTTCTTGAGGTTGCGCTTCAATTCCGTGCCGAGCGGGCCGTAATCCCAGAAGCCATTGATGCCGCCGTAGATTTCACTTGACTGGAACACGAAGCCGCGGCGCCTGCACAGAGCAACAATCTGCTCCATGGTCTTGGCAGGAACTTCGGGCGCGGGGGAATTGGCAGCGGGGGAGTCAGACATGGGGCGGCCATTGTAGGAAATGCACGCCTTGTCCGGACTACCATCGCCAAACTATGGCAGCACGAAAGACCACCAAAAAGCGCGCGGCTCCGGCTCGCGAACGACGCCGACCCATCACTCCAGAGGATTTGCTGTGCCTCGTTGGTGTTGGAGACACACAGATGTCCCCCGACGGTCGCAGCGTGCTGTTTCAGCGCAAGGTGGTCAGCGCGCGCAATTCCTATGAGACTTCGGTCTGGGTTGCCGACGCGGAGGCAAAGCATGCGCCGCGCGCCATCACCAAGGGGCCGAAAGATGCGCTCGCGCGTTGGAGCCCCGATGGAACAAAGGTTGCGTTCATTCGTAACGACGCTGCGCTTGCGCCGCGCATCATGATTGTTGCAAGTAAGGGCGGCACCGCGCGTGAACTGGTGGCGATGCCGCATGGCACGGTTCGTGATCTTGCGTGGAGCCCCTGTGGACGACGGCTCGCCTTTGGATTCCGACCCACTGCCTATGAGTGGACCGCTGAAGCCAAGAAGGAACGTGACGAGCACGGTCTCTCCACTCCGCCGCGCATTGTTGAAGACGCGTGCTATCGCCTCGATGGGGACGGATACTTTTGCTCCGAACGATTCGCGCTGCATGTATTGGATCTGGACCGCGGCAGTATTGAAGAAGTATTCGCCGACACGCTTGGTCTCTATTCATGGGACTGGGCGCCGGATGGAAGTGCGCTGGTGGTTGCCGGCAACATTGATCCGCGCGCTTCCTGGAATCCTTCGGAATCCGAACTGTTTCTGGTGAATTTGGGCGCTGGTGGCAAGCATCGAACATCACGCATCACCGGTATCCCCAAGGGCCCCAAGTCGCAACCGCGATGGAGTCCGGACGGCGTTCGTATTGCGTGGGCTGGTCGCACCGGTACTGACAGCATGTACGGCACCGCGAATGTGGAACTCTTCGTGCATGATTGCGCGGCGCGAACCACTACATGCCTCACCGCCAAGACCGACCTCTGTCTGATGGCATCCACACTGAGTGACGCGGGCGAGCCAGCATTTGAGCCGCAGATTCGATGGTTCCCTGATTCCACCGCCATCTTCTTCCGCGCGGGTTGGCACGGAAGCGGGCGCATCGCAAGTATCTCAGCGCATGGCGGACCAGTGGCGTTCCACACGGAGCCCGGCGCGGAATTCTCACTCGGAACGTTCAGCGCGGACGGATGGCGTCTCTCCTGCGTTCGTTCTGCGCCCATTGAGCCTGGTGAAGTGCATGTCCTTGAAGTGGAGCGAAGCATCTTCGCCATGAAGCGCGTCACCACCTTTAATGATGCGCTGGCTGCATCGGTTGAGTTGGTCGAGCCGCAGGAGCGATGGATCACCGCAAAGGATGGCCACAAGGTGCAGTGCTGGACGATGCGTCCGCGTGGCGCCAAGGGTCGTTTGCCCGCGTTGCTTGAAGTGCACGGCGGTCCGCATGCGCAGTACGGGCTGACTTTCTTCCACGAATTTCAGTTGCTTTGCGCGCAAGGCTACGAAGTGTGGTTCTCCAATCCACGTGGCTCGAAGGGCTACGGCATGAAGCACACCGCCGCGATCCGTGGCGCGTGGGGCACCAAGGACTGGACCGACGTGCAGGCCGTCGCCGCAGCGATGCGCGCCGATCGCGGCATTGACCGCGCCCGCATCGGAATCATGGGTGGTTCGTACGGCGGCTACATGGCAAACTGGGCCGTGGCTCATGATCATGGATTCCGCGCGGCCATCAGTGATCGTTGCGTGAGCAATCTGGTGAGTCAGGCTGGCAACAGCGATCATCC
>CALQCP020000117.1 GCA_943329105.2 Chitinophaga pinensis
CCCGTCGGCTGATTCGATGGATCGACAGCCATCTGACCGCCAAAGGCATCGATGCCCCGCGCGTATGCGCAGAGATGCTGGTTGGTCATGTGGTGGGCGCGGAGCGGATGCAGTTGTATATGGAAGCTGATCGACCGGCCTCCGCGGCAGAGCTGGAGCGTTTGCGCGCGCTGGTCGTGCGGGCGTCTCGACATGAGCCCGTTCAGTACTTGGTCGGGGAGGCGTGGTTCTGGTCAAAGCGATTTGCAGTCGGCCCCGCCACACTCATTCCTCGTCCGGCTACCGAACATCTTGTAGAAGAGGCAGTGCTGGCAGCCCGCAATGCTGCAGCGAACGGAGCGCGCCCCGTTCGCATGTTAGAGATTGGTACCGGAACTGGTTGCATCGCCACGTGTGTTGCTGCCGCACTTCGTGGTCAGCGACGCGGAACGGAGCCGACTGATCCGCCGGTCCTTCCGATTGATATTCAAATCGTTGCGACTGACTTGGTTCCCGCGGCGCTTGAACTCGCGCGCACCAACGCAGCAGCGCATGGTGTTACTGATGCCATCGAATTCCGTGCGGGTTCGATCTATGAACCGCTCACAGCACCGGAGCAAGGAACATTCCATGTGTTGGTTTCCAATCCGCCCTACGTTCGTGACGACGAATGGCAAGAAATGAACGCCAATGTCCGGGATCATGAGCCGCGCACTGCGTTGGCAGGAGGTGCCGCGGGCATGGATGTTCTGGCACCGTTGATTGCCGGCGCACACACGTGGCTTGTGCCGGGCGGGCGGCTCGTTGTGGAGATTGGTCATCGGCAGCATGACGATGTACTCGCTGCGGCAGCCGCAAACGCCCACCTTGGCGGCGTGGATATCAAAAAGGATTTCGAAGGTTTCTGGCGGATGCTGGTAGCAACTCGCAAGTGATCAGCCGGGTGTAACCACGGATGTGCGCTGCGTTGCCAATCTGCCTTCCCTTAGCGCCCGCCAACGAGCGGCCGTTCGCCGCGCCACTCAGCAATGGCCTTGCGGACCTCGTCCACCAGTTGTTGCGCTTGGAACGGCTTGAAGAGGAAGCAGTGCAATCCCTCTTGCGTTGAGCGCACAATGGAGTGATTGGGGTCGTACCCGAATCCGGTCATCAAAATCACTTGAGTGCGCGGGCACGCTTCCTTGGCGATGCGGAAGACTTCGTAGCCATTGCGTTCCGGCATACGGACGTCGCTGATCACTACGTCGTACGGCTTGCCTTCAGCAGCGGCGCGCGCGATGGCTTCGCATCCTTCGTTACTGGAAGAGAACCGATCAACGGCGCCGCCAACTTCTGCAAGCACGTTGGCAACAACATCGCGCACGGGTTCTTCATCATCAAGCACTGCAAGGCGCCTTCCGGAAATGTCCGGATCAACACCCTTGCTGCGATCAAGTCGGTCAACCCCGAGCACCACTTGTGGTCCACCGGTTGCGCCACGCACGCGATTCTCAACGCTGGCGATGGCGCGTTCAAGTTCGGCAATGGCGGCCGCAGGAACATCGGGATCGCGCTTCAGGTGCTCCACGGCGCCGCGAATGGCAGTGATCGGCGCGGCAATCTCATCGCGCAATGCACCGCTGACGCGTTGGTTGGTGGTGTAGCGCTCGACTACCAACATGTCCAAAATGTTCAGCGCCATAGCGATGTAGCGGCCAAACAATTCCAAGCAGAGCAAGTCCTCATCATCAAACTGGTTGGGGAGCGTGCTCTCCATATTGATGACGCCAACTACTTTGTCATGCAGCAGCAGCGGGGCGGTGATGCTTGATCGTCCACCCTCAAGACCCGGGATATACAACCTGTCCGACTCCGAATCAGTGCACACGTACGGCTCGCCGCACGCAGCAACATGTCCAGAGATGCCGTTGCCTTCGGGGCTGGAGTACAGAAATCGTCCCGGTGGCAATGGAGGAATTCCGCGGCTGGTCACCAACTCCAAGCGCTGCGTTGCGTTGTCCAACAGGCGCACTTCAAAGTCTTTCACAGCAAAGAGTCGTTCCAACGCTGCGACGATCTTTCCTTCGATCAGACCGAGTCGTTCGCCAACATTCAGCGGGTTGACAATCTTTGCGTCAAGCGCCAACAGGTCAGCGCCGGCGGTATCGATTTGGTCAACGCGGTCCAGGACGCGCTGCCGGCTCGTGACATTGTGGAGCACTCCAACCGCGCGCGTTGATGCGGCTTTGCGATCACTGGATCCGTCGAGCGGGGTAATCGCCACTTCCCATGAACTGTCGCCAGCCTTGAAGCTGCGCAGGTGGGTGCGGCGACCGCTGCCGTCATTGGCAAGTTCCGCCAGCAGGTCTCGGCAGCAGTCGCAGAAACGGCGCAGCGTCTCCGCGGTGAGTGCTTCAAGGCGCTGGTTCATCCACAGGATTTCACCGGCGCGGTCCACCACGCCAATACCGTCGCCGATCTCCTCAAGGAGTAGGACGGGGTCGCTTCCATGCAGATCGTTTCGGGTTTGCGGTGACATCGCGCGTTCCGTAGGCGTTCGGACTGATACAGGGCGGAGTGTAACCCGGCTGATGGTTAGAATTCGGGGATACTTTCGGCTTGGTTCCATCTAAGCCGAAAGCCTCCACCCAATGATTGAAGCGAACGGCATCGTGAAGAGGTTTGGACGCGTGATCGCCGTCGATCACGTGACATTCTCCGTTCCCGCTGGTGCTGTTTGCGGGTTCCTTGGGCCAAACGGTGCCGGCAAGACCACCACCATTCGGATGCTGGTGGGCGCGGTTGCTCCGGATGCTGGCGAGGTGTCCGTGGCGGGGCTGCGGATGGACGCCGGGTCATCCCAAGCGCGCCGCGTGGTTGGATACCTCCCGGAGGAAAGTCCGGTGGAGCCAGACCTCACCGTCAACGAGTTTGTGGGGTTCCGCGCCGAGCTCTACGGGGTGCCGCGCCGACTGCGCGCCGATGCGGTGGCGCGTGCATTGGCGCGCTGCAACGTCACTGATGTTCGGCACCGATTGTGTGGGCAACTCTCCAAGGGGTATCGACAGCGCGTTGGATTGGCGGCGGCCATCGTGCATGCGCCGCGCGTCTTGGTCCTTGATGAGCCGACGTCGGGCCTTGATCCAAGCCAAGTGATTGACTTTCGAGCGCTGTTGCAGGACTTGCGTGCCGAGACCACGATCTTGCTCTCCAGCCACGTGCTTGCTGAAGTGGAAGCAAGTTGCGATCGCGCCGTGCTCATTGATAGTGGCCGCGTGGTAGCTGCTGGAACGATGGCGGAATTGCGGACGATCGGCGCCGCCAGCGAGCGACTGCTGGTGGAGTGCGCGGCCGACGCCAGTACCGCGTTGCGCGCAGTGCGCGGAGTGCGTGCGGTGCGCTGCACGCGCCTGGCAGATGGCTGGTTTGCATGTGAAATTGATGCAGCCGACGGGGCTGACGCCACCGTGCTTGCTGAAGAATCTGGGCGCGTATTGGTATTGGCTGGAAACGCGGTGCGTCGATTGGAACGGTCCGCCGTTCCGTTGGAAGCCATCGTTCGTCGCATACTTGCTGGGGCGGGCTCGGGTACGTCGACCGTAACTGCTGCAACAGCACGCGCATCAAGCGCTCCGCAATCACTGCCGGGAGCGCAATCATGACATTGATTCGCAGCGCCGTCGCCGTGGCCCGCCGCGAGTGGCGCATACAACTGGGATCCGCGCTCGGATGGAGCGTGATGGCCGCCTTTGCTGCACTTGCTGGCACGGTGTTTGCGGTGGCAGTGTTCCGCAGCGGTGCGCCTGCCACTTTGCGCGGAACGTTCATTGCGCTCGGTTGGGCGGTGTTGTTAATGGCGCCAGCGATTTCCATGCGCTCTGTTGTGGAAGAGCGGCGCAATGGAACGTGGTCATCGCTTGCTGCATCACCGGTGGGATTTGCTGCAATCATCAGCGGAAAATTTGCGGCGCTCTTGGCACTGCTTGCGCTCACCATCACGGTGCCAGTGCTTGCGCAACTGGCCGCATTGGAATGGTTCGCACGCCCGGACTACTTGGAAGCATGCACTGGCGTCATCGGATTGCTCTTGGCGGGTAGTGCTTATCTGGCGTCGGGCATTCTGATGTCGGCACTGGTTGGTAACCAAGTGGCGGCGTATCTGTTGACGGTGTTCTTGTGGCTGACCTGGATTGCTATTGCGCGCAGTGCCCCAGCGCTCCTTTCTGGAAACGCTGCATATGTTGGGTTTGCCCTCGATCCGCTGCGCCGCCTTGATGACTTTCTGCTTGGATTAATGGACACCGGCAATGTGGTGTATTTCACGGCAATTGCTGCGTGGTTCCTATGTGCCGCCACCGTGGTGGTAGCGCGTGCGTCACTGGCTGCACACGTGGCAGGGCGGGGGCGCATTGCGCTGGGCCTTACCTGCGGTGCCATCATCGCAGCGGCGGCCGTTGGCATGGCTGATGCACCGCGCCTCCGTGTGGTGGGTGACATGACCAAGTCGCGTGCGTACACACTGAGCAGTGAAACGAGCGCAACGCTTGGTGCCCTTGATGGTGATTGGCAGATCGCGGTGATACTCAGTGCACCGGATGCAGGCGTGGCGCGTCAAGTGGATGAAGTACTTGCGCGTATTGCTGAGTGCCCAACCAAGGACGGTCACATACGCGCCACGCGTATTGATCCAACACATCCTGCAGACGCTGCACGTTATGAAGCTGCGTTGGAAACGGTGCACTCGCGTGATGCGTCCGCATTGCAGCAACACGCTCAAGCCATCCGCGCCGGTCGCGCAGCGTTCGATCGATTGACGCGCGTTGCCGCGGTGCAGGCGCCTCTCTTGGAAGACTTGGTGACAGCTCTTCCCGCCCAAGACCCGGCACGGGCCGAGCTTGACGCATTGCGTGGTGGGTTTGTGCAATTGGTGATTCAGAAGCGTGCATTTGATCGTTCCATTGAGCAATTGCGCAGTGCTTCTGACGCGCGACCGTTCCCTGATGAGGCGCGTGCCGCCGCTGCGATTGCTGCCAATCTCAAGCACTGGAGCGAAGAATTGGCCGCCGCTGCGCGCGCCCTCGCCGATCGCGCTGCGCAGCGCGTGGATTCGGCGGCGCTGGCCGCATGGCTCACCGGCGCGCCCGCGGAGTTCAATGCGCTCGCTCGGGAATTGCGTGTTGCACAAGACGGCCTTGATCGACTCCCCAAATTGTGGGGTGCCGAAGTTGGTGCGGCGCTCGCCGCTGGCGATTGTGCCATCATCATCGGACCATCGGGCGTCGCCACGGTTCCCGCGTGGCAGTTAGTTGCCGGTGCCAGCGGCGGATCCATTTCCTTTGATCGCCGATTCCGCGGGGAGCAGGCCATTGCGTCCGCACTGCGCGCGCTCAAAGTTGGCAAGCCACCGGTGGCGGTCTTTGTACATGCTGGTGCCCTTGGAATTCTTCGACCCTCCGCCGACGGAAGCGACCTCGCCGCCGCGGCTGATGCGTTGCGGGGCGCACGCTTTGAAGTGCGCGAATGGACTCCAGCCGATGGTCCGCAGCCAGCAGTTGCTGCAGGAACAACCATCGTGTGGATCATTGTGCCGCCGGCTGACCGTGACTCGGTGGACGAGTCGCCGCGTGAGCGCGCGTTGCTCTCGGTGGCGCGTCGATTGGTTGCACAGGGCGAACCAGTGTTGCTTTCAGTTGGGCCAAGTCTGCTGCCGTTACTTGGCCAGCAGGATCCATGGGGTGCGTTGTTGCGCGGTCGCGGCATGGCGGCGCAGACCGGTCGCACCGTGTTGGAACTGGTGCCAACTGGTCCAGATCGTGCAGAAACCAGCGCTGTGCAGACCACGGTTGCGGGCGGCATTGATAGTGCCGTTGGGCGGGCGATTGACGGTCAACGCCTGCGACTTGATCGACCAATTCCCTTGCAATCGGACCGTTCCGCACTCGGCGTTTCCGTAGTGGTTGGTATTGAACCCGCCGCAGAGCGGTGGATTGAAGATGATTGGCGTCGCGATCTCAAGGGTCGCATGGAGGCGCCAGAATCCAAGCGGTTTGATGCCGACGTTCCAGTGGTGCTGGTTTCCGATGCTCCGCGCGCCATGCTGGTTGGTTCGCCCACGTGGATGACCACGGCAGTTGCTGATTCAGCGGACGCGCTTGGCGGCGGCCGGATTGCGCTTCGCAACCCTGGTAATCGTGATCTACTTGTCAATGCAGTGGCGTGGCTTGCGGGTCGCGATGATTTGCTGGCGGGTTCTGGCGCTGGTCGTGAAGTTGGAAGACTGCCGCGATTGTCTCGCGCAACGGTTGGAGTGGTTGGATCCATCGAAGCGTTCGCGGTGCCTTCGCTTATCGCCGCATTCGGCGCATGGGTGGTGGTCCGCCGGAGGATGCGCACATGAAGACGCGTTCGATCTGCATCTTGGCCGTCGTTGCGTTGCTGGCCGTGGTCGGTTGGTGGTCCGTGCGCGGGCACAGCGACGCATCTGCTGATCGCACCGCGCGCGCCTCGCTGTTTGCAGCTGATGAGATTCCACTTGAACAGATTGATCGCATTGAACTGACACGTAGCAATGAAGAACCGATCGTCTTTGTTCGAGCCGAAATGGGGTGGATACAACAGTCTCCGTTTTTCCATCCAGCGGATTCAGCATCAATTCGAGAAGTGATCGACGTCAGCGCGGCACTGCAAACCACGCGCGCCGTTGACCCGGCGTCCATTGATCCGGAAGCACGCGCGGCGCTTGGTTTGACGCCGCCCGCCGCAACGTTGAAATTGACGTGGCCGGACGGCGAACGCAGCATTGAACTTGGACGTCGCACGGTGGCAGGGCGAGCATGGGCACACGTGGTTGGCCGCTTGGAAGCCGCCAGTATTGATGCATCGCTCCACACTATTGCAGTCGATGGTGACCCGCGGCAGTGGCGATCCACGCGCCTCTATGAGCCAGGTCCTGCTGATGTTGGCGGTATCGAATTGCGCTACGGATTAGCACCGAGCCAGCGCCTTTGGCTTACTCGTAATGCGGGAAAGTGGCACATTGAATCTCCCGTTTCCACACGCGCCGACGCCGACGCAGTGCGCGGATACGTGGAAGCACTTGCGCGCGCACAGGCGGATGCGTTCGTCACCGACCGTCCAAACGACTGGAGTACCTTCGGCCTTTCCGCTCCGGAGCGCAGCGTGCGTTTATATGTAGAGAACGTGGCGTCTGCGTTATCATCCGCTAACACCCTTGGCGCGATTGATGTTGGTGTGACCGCCGCCGAAGGTGCACAGGAGCGGTTCGG
>CALQCP020000118.1 GCA_943329105.2 Chitinophaga pinensis
AGGGCGGTTGCTGTTGGATGTGCAGAGGCCATTTCGTGGTTCATACCACGGGGCGACGCCGGAATCGGCCCGGGATCCTTTGAATGAACGCCCGAGTGGCGGCAATCCGGCGCTTGCCGATATTCTCTGAGACTTCTCCCCGCGGGACTGGTTCGTCGATTGCTGCCCGCGTTACCCATGTTCCGTACGCCCATGAGCCCATGAGCCCATGAGCCCATGAGCCCATGAGCCCATGAGCCCATGAGCCCATGAGCCCCTGATCCCCCGATTCACTGAGTCACTGATTGAACGAGTCCATGAGTCAATGAGCCAATGATCATCGCGTCCATCGGAAACTTTGACGGCGTGCACCGGGGTCACCAAGCGCTGGTGGCGGCTGCCCGTGCGGCTGCCGGTCCGCAGGGCAAGGTGGTGGCAGTGACCTTCGACCCGCTACCGGTGGCCGTCCTTCGCCCGGACGCCGCGCCCGCCCGACTCACCGGATCCGCGCGTCGCGAAGCACTGCTTTTGGCATGCGGTTGTGATGCGGTCCATGTCTTGGATCCACGCAGTGGAATTCTGGGAGAGACGCCGGAAGGGTTCATCGAGCACCTCCGTGCGGCGGTCCCCTTTGACGCGATCGCTGAAGGCGCAGACTTTCGATTTGGTCGTGGCCGCAGTGGCGATGTGACCACGCTGGCAGCCATTGGTGCGCGCGTGGGATTCCAGACCATTGAGGTGGCGGAAGTGGACGAAGCCATGAGCGATGGATCCGTGATCGCCGCGCGGAGTACGGCCGTTCGCTGGATGTTGAGTATGGGTCGGGTGGCGGACGCGGCGCGGTTGCTCGGCCGCCCCCACGCCATTGAAGGTGTGGTGGAGCGGGGCGATCAGCGCGGTCGCCTGTTGGGATTTCCAACGGCAAACATCATGGCCCCCGGCATGGCGCTTCCCGCCGACGGCGTCTACGCCGGGCGAGCGATCATCGCTGGTCGCCACTACCAAACCGCCATTTCCGTGGGTACCAAGCCGACTTTCGGTAGCAGCAGCCGGGTGTGCGAGGCGCACGTCCTTGGTCTGGAGGCGGCGCTTGACAGTTATGGATGGCCCATCGAGGTGCACTTTGAACAGTGGCTCCGTTCGCAGTGGCGATTTCCTGGTCCGGATGCGTTGGTTGCGCAGTTGCGCGCCGATGTGGCGCGGACCGCCGCGCTCGCGTAACGTTATTGATTCAGAAACACATGGAATATTCATCAACTGTTACCCATGCTGCGCTTGTTGCCCGTCTTCGCGCGGCAAAGCGGCCGTTCCTTACGACCCATTTCAAGCCAGACGGCGACGCGATGGGTTCGGTACTCGCCTTGGCGCGCGCGCTTCGCTCCCTGGGCACTGTGGTCGACGCGGTCTTGGCGGGACCAGTGGATCGATCGATCCGCGGCCTGGCGCTTGAAGGCGAGATTCGCTTCGTTGATCATGGCCTAGCGATACCCAGCGCAGATTGCGATCTGGCGGTGGTCCTTGATACCGGCGCGTGGAGTCAGCTTGAGCATTGCCGCGATTGGCTGAAGGATCATCCGGCCCTGGTGGTTGGAATTGATCACCACGCGCGCGGCGATGCAGTGGCGCCGATGCGCTTGGTTGACCGAGGCTGTGCGAGTTGCACGCAGGTGTTAGTGGCAGTCATTGATGAAATGGGCGTGCCGTTTGGGCCCAGCGCCCGCACCGCGCGCAACACCATTGCAGAAGCACTCTTTGTGGGTCTGGCAACCGACACCGGTTGGTTCCGATTTAGCGCCGCAGACGACCGCGTGTTTCAGTTGGCGGCACGTCTACTCACCTGCGGCGTCGACAAGGACGGGCTCTATCGAACAATTGAGCAGGGCGATGCGCCCGGTCGGCCGCTCCTCACTGGGCGTGCGCTGAATTCGCTTTCGTATGCGTGCGGCGGACGCGTGGCAATCATGCGCCTGATGCGCTCTGACTTTGCGGAAACTGGCACCCGCGTGGATGATCTTGCCGGGCTCGTCAACGAACCGATGGGCGTTCGCGAAGTGGATATGAGCGTGTTGCTGGTGGAAAGCGATCCCCAACTGGTGAAGGCGAGTTTCCGCAGTAAGCCTGCCGCGAACGCGGGCGGCGCATTCATTGATGTCAATCACTTGGCAGCGCACTTTGATGGTGGTGGGCACGTGCATGCTGCGGGTGCGCGGATCCCTGCGTCCATGGATGAAGCAGTGCGATTGGTGCTCGAAGCCTGTGCGGTCTATTTGGAAGACACGCCGGTCGTGGGCTGACTGGCGCTGGCCACTGGGACAGCACACGGTTCAATGGTGAAACCAAGTTTGGTGATCGCGCGCTCGGCGTCAGCTTGGGCAGACGGATTGTTCAATTCCAGCACCGCGCACTTTGATTCAAACGTGCACTGCACGCTGTTCACGCCCTTCACTGCGGCTACTTCTGCAGTGATTGCTTCTGCGCACGAGTTGCAGTGCATGCCGGTGACTGTGTAGGCAACCTGTGTCGTTTGTTTGGTTGCGGCGGTGGCCGCTGCTGGCTTCTGTACGTCACTGCCTGAGCAGCCAGTCAGAGCCAGGACCGTCAACAGTGCTGAAACAAGTGGAATGCGCATGAAATGATCGTATGCGCGTCCGTGCCCCCACGCGCCCATGAAATGCAACAACACCAATGGTTGCCACCATTACGCCGCGCCGCGTCGCTCCGCATCACTCTGCGTAACTACCAGTCGAAGTCCGCTGTTTTTGGGGCGAAGTCCAATGATCCGCAACATGGCCGGCAACGTCCATACGGCCGTTACCAGGCAGCATGCGCTGCCCGCGGCCATAGCAATTCCCAAGCTGCGAAGTCCTTGGTGATGTGCCAAGATCAACGCACCAAAGCCGATAGTGGTGGTGAGTGCGGTCACAATCACGGCGCGGCGTGTGGAGCCGAAACCATGATCAAGGGCACCCTCATGCGCGCGGTGAGTGATGTGAATGGCGCTATCGATACCAAGCCCAATCATGATGGGAATGGCGAAGAAGTTTGCCAGATTGAACGAAGTGCCACATGCTGCCATCAGTCCCACCGTCCAAGCGACGCCGACGGCAAGCGAAGCCAGCGCAGCAAGCGTTTCGCGGACGTTGCGCAAGTCCACCCAAAGCAAGATGGTCACCATCAAGGTGGCAAGAATCGCCTGTTGCAGGAATGAGCGTTCCATGCTCTTCATTGATTCGCTGACGGTCATGGGTGCACCGGTCGCGTGCGGATCTTCGGCACGCAGGGCGGTGACGAACTGCTCAAGCGGCCCCACTTCCCACATGTCGCCGGCGGGGTGCGCCATGACCAAGAAGCGCCCGCCCGGCGAGACCATCTGTGCGCGTACCGCTTCAGGCAGCGCCGAACGCAAGTCGCGGCGCGCTCCTTCTGCCATTGCCACGAGCGCGGACCGGCTGCGTGCCACGGCGTTGTCGACTGACGAGCGCGCCAACTCAAGCTCTGCGGGTGTGCGCCGTGCCGGCTTCACCAAGTCAGCCACGGTGTGGAGCCGCTGCGCCAGCGCACGCATGTTTCCTGCCGCGTTGGCGGCTTCGCCCTCAGCAAAGCGCGAGAGCGTTTCAATCCGTCGGGCTGCGCTGCGAATTCCGTCCGCGTCCCATTCCGTGGCACGTCGTGGCCGGGCGGGCGCAGCTTCCACGGCGTTGGCAAACTGCATGCGCAGGGCTGCGCGTTGCGGCGTATCCATGACCACCGCGTCCAGCACACTGCGCACCTGTCCAACTTCTGGGTGCGCGCGCAGTCGTTGCGCGAGCGGCGGGATCTCTTCCATTGATCCAACAATCAGTGCACCAAACCAACTTGCAGAAGCAGAGTCATCAATCACTCGATGCTCCCAGTCCACGCTTTCCAAGCCGTTGGCTTGCAACTTGAGCAGATTGCTTTCAAATCGAATGTGCGTGAATCCGTACCAGCCAGCAGCCAACGCCACGGCGCAGGAAATGATGACTGCACGCCATGCCGCAGCAGGGCGCAGGGCGCGATCGACGCCTTCGCGCTGCGAGAAGAAGGCAGAACGTGACGCGCTTGATTCGGAGCTCTTCACCAGGCGCGCATCAAAGATCACTAAGAGCGCTGGCAACATCACCACCATGGCAGCTAATGTCAGCAGTAGCCCAATACCAGACACCACTCCCAATTCGCGCAGCCCTTGGAACTCAGTGAACCACGCCAGCAGAAAGACGCCAGCGGATGTCAGTGCTCCGGCCAAGTTGCTGGGCACCGCGGTACGCATCATGTGAATGATGGAAGGCACCGTGGGCAGATGTCGGCGCGCCTCCAAGTAACGCGCCACCATGTGAATGCCGTAATCAAGACCAACACCCACCAACACCAACATGAAGACGATGCTCAACAGATTGAGTCGGCCGTAGATCAGTGCAGCGGCGGCATAAGTGAGCGCACAACCAACCATGAATGCCAAGAGCGCCAAGAGCGGCAACTTAACTCCGCGAAATACACCCATAAACAGGGCAGTACAGAGCACCAGTCCAACAATGCTGGAGACATTCATGTCGGAGTTGGTGGTAGCCATTTCGTCTGCTTGCAGAACGGGCTTGCCAGTCAATCCAATGGAAATGTCAGGATTCGCAGCGCGCGCCTCGGCCATCGCGGAACGAATGGCTGCCAGCGGTTCGTCAATGACTTCAAAGCGGGAGAAATCCTTGCGCGGCATCACGCCGATGAACAGCAGTCGACCACTATCGCTGGTGAGGTAGCGCGTCTCGCGCGGAGTGCCAAGAAATTCGGGTGCGTCGGGCGCAGCCGAAGCAATGGCGGCCAATTCCAGAAATGCTGCGGCGCCTTCACGCTCCGCCTGCTCGCGGGGCATGAAGAGTCCGTCAGATACCAAGCGATCAAGTCGGCGTCGTGCATCAGCGAGTACTGATCCGGTTCCGGCATCGGAGGCGAGTATTGGCAGTGCGTCGCGACCTTCCACAAGTCCGGCAAGCTCAGTGGTGGGCATCGCCCAAGTGGCCACGCGCATTTGCTCGGGCACGGTGATCCGCGAGTTGATGTGTTCAATGCTGGGCGCCTTGCGCAGGCGGGCATCGATCATGTCAACAGCAAATTGTGCGGACCCGGTATGCAGCGTGCCGTCGGGGGCGGTGGCGTCAATGACTACCCAGGCGTGCTCAAGATCGCCAAATTCCTTGATAAATCGCAGGTATTCCGCCACGTACGGGCGGTCGTTACCCATCAGGGAATCAGTGTTGGCGTCCAGACGAACGCGGTTCCAACTCCAGGCAACGGCAACGGTTGCCAAGAGCAGACAGGTCACCACCACTGCGACTGGCGCGGCAACGATCCACCGCGCCAAGCGATCAGCGGAGCGGTGTCGGAAGGACTGCTCTTCAGTCACTCGTCGCCCATCCCGCTCTCTGTCGCCGCCACTTCATAACTTCGGCGCGTGAGTGCATTGCGACCGAGCCGGGCAAACAGCTTGGGTGCTGGTCCGCCCAGGCCATGCATCTCACGCAACACATCATCGAATGCAGCGACCGCCCACGCGACGTCACGTTCATCAATGACTAACGGAGGAACAAATTTCACCGTTGGTTGTCCGTGGCCAGCCACTTGACACATGATGCGGTGATCTTCAAAGAGCGGCATGACCGCGGCCTGTGCAAAGAGGTCCGGCTCAATGGCATTCATGGCCGTCCATGTGGCGCGCAGGCCGAGTGACTTTGGTGCACCAAATTCCACCGCCACCATCAGTCCTTGCTGACGAACCGCTTTGACAAAGTCGTAGCGTTGCCGCAATTCATCAAGTCCATCGCGGAGCAGTGCGCCCATGCGTTTGGCGCGTTTCGCTAGTTGCTCGGTATCACAGACGTGCAGTACCGCCAGTCCAGCGGCCATGGCCAGTGAACCCATATGGAACGTGCTGGAGTGGACGATGGCGCGGTCGAGGCTGGAGAATGTCTTGTCCCACACACGCTGGCGCACCATCACTGCCCCCACCGGAACCAGCCCGCCTGACAGTGCTTTGGAGAGCACCACCATGTCCGGTTCGCATCCTTGGTCGTGGTCAATGGCTAGGAATTCACCGGTTCGGCAGATCCCAGTCTGCACTTCGTCGGCAACAAAGAGCGCGCCGTACTTGTGACAGAGGCGGCTGGCTTCAGCAAGGTAGCCATCGGGTGCAATGTGCACGCCTTTACCTTGCACCGGTTCCACCAAGAATGCCGCTACGTCGCCCGCCCGCAGTGCGCCCTCTAGGTCAGCCAAGTCGCCAAAGCGCACCATGCGAGTTTCCGGCAGAAACGGTCCGAACCCTTGGCGGAAGCTCTGGCATCCGTTCAGCGAGAGCGCGCCCGTGGTGAGTCCATGGAAGCCGCGTTCGGCAAACAGAATTCCTGGGCGTCCGGTGGCAGCGCGCGCAAACTTGATGGCCGCTTCAACGCCTTCAGTGCCACTATTTGTGAAGTACACACGATCGAGCCCGCGGCCGATGCGTTGCGTGAGTTCGCGCGCCAGCATTCCCGCAAGGGGCGGGGTGTCAAACTGCACCATGGATGGCAGGTCCATGTCTAAGCAGTCACTGAGTGCCTGCTTGATGGTGGGGTGGTTGCGACCAACATTGCAGACCGCGTACCCGCCCAAGAAATCCAGATAACGATGTCCCTGTGCATCCCACAGGTATTGACCTTCGGCGCGCACAAAGAATCGGTCGAAGCCGATGGTTCGCAACACCGACGCGAAGCGTGGATTGACATGCTCTGCGAATAGCCGATGGCTATCGGGGCGGTGCTCGTCAAGAAGTCGTCGCAGGTCGAAAGTCACGGGTTTCGGAATGGTAGTCACTCCGCCCACTTTGTCGTGGATGACCTGTCGATTGTGCATCCCGAGCCTCAGTTTCCGGGGACACTGTGCGAATGCCTTTTCGTAATGGAACCGTTTCTTACTCGCGATTTGGTGTCTCTGGCGATTTGCCCGACGACGCCAACGAGGGCGCCTTGGCGCTCCTGAGCAAACACGTGGTGAAGCCGCGCGGTCTTTCCGACGAAGGGGTGGCCAGCGGTTGGTGCACGGGCCGACACGTGTTCGACTCGGACTTCGCGTGGAAACACTGCGGGTTCAGTGGAGCCATTCTGTGCGCTATGCGAATGGATGTCGCCAAGGTTCCTTCGGAGATTCG
>CALQCP020000119.1 GCA_943329105.2 Chitinophaga pinensis
GCCATCATTGAAGTGCGCGCCGAGACCGACTTCACCGCTCGCAATCCCGAATTCCGCGCCATGGCCGCTGACCTCGCGAAGGCTGCTGTGGCTGGCGCCGTCGGCGCTGCCGTGAAGACGGACGCCATGCAGAAGCAACTCGACGAAGTCCGCATCCGCACCGGCGAGAACCTCTCGTTTGGCGGCGGTCAAGTGGTTGAAGGCGATTCGTTCGCGCAGTACATCCACCATGACGGCAAGAAGGCTGGACTGATCGTCTACTCCGGCACCATTGAACACGACACCGGCGTGGGCATTTGCCAGCACATCGTTGCTGCTGATCCGGCACCGATCGCCGTTGACGAGCACGGCATTCCTGCCGCCATGCTCGCAGAGAAGCGCGCCGAAGCGATCGCCGAGGCGAAGGCCTCCGGCAAGCCAGAGCAAATCGCTGAGAAGATGGCTGAAGGCAAGCTGCGTAAGTTCTTCGAGGAAGTCACTCTCCTCGGCCAGAAGTACGTGCGCGACGACAAGAAGGCGATCAAGGAACTCTTGGGCCCCGATGCCAAGATCCACCAGTTCGTCCGCATGATGGTTGGCCAGCACTGACGACCGATGGATGACTCTCTGAGTCATCACTCAGCAAGTAACACTAAAGCGGGCGCGGTCTTCTGACCGCGCCCGCTTCTTTCGTATTGGTAAATGCTGGCGAGTAAACGCGAAACTCAACTCGGCTTCGTAGCAGGTGCAGGTGCGGTCTTCGGCGCCCCGTCCTTCGGTGCCGCCACCTTCGGCTCTGCATCCTTCGGCATCACATCCACTGCCACCGGGCAGTGATCGCTTGCATAGCCGGCTGGGACCTTCTCCTTCTCGGGGTCAGTCTTCCAGTCGTAGTCACTGGCAGGATGCATCGTGCCCATCACAAAGAAGCCGCCGTCAATCACGTCATCGGCAAGTCCCTTGGTCATAAAGATGTAATCAATGGCGCGACCGGAATCATGGGTCGTGTACAGATCCTTGGTGCCGCTGTCCTTGTTGGCGCGGAAGTCGTACGCGCCTTTCATTCCCGCCGCGCCGAATGCCTTCGGCGTCTTCATTGACGGCGTGGCGTTGAAGTCACCCAGCACGGCCACGTTTGCTGCGGGGTTCGCCGCAAGGTCCTGCTTGACAAACTCAATGGTCTGCAGCGCTTCACTTTCACGCTGGTAGTCAAATTCCTTGCCGCCAGCCTTGAAATGCACGGAATAGAGAATCACCGTCCAGCCATTGACATCGATCTCAACTTTCAGCGGCGAACGCTGAAATTTCTGCGCCTGATCGGGCTTCTTGCCAGCCCATCCTTCGCCGTCCCGCAGCGCGTCCATATCGGTGAGGTCCTCAGTGATAAACGTCGCATGCGACTTGATCGGAAACCGACTCAGGCACGCCTGCTCCACGCCGCGGTAGTAGCCAACCTCTTCGCTGTACGCGTGCGCGTAGCCCATGTCCTTCAAATACGTGTCTCGGAACCACTTCAACGCTTCAAGGCTCTCCACTTCCTCAATGCACAGAATGTCTGCATCGAGCCGCTTGATCTCATCCGCAATGGCTTGCACGCGCGTTGCCTTGGTGGCCATCTTGATGTCGTCGTATTCACCCTGCAAGGTGGGGTCATCAACGGCATCGAAGAGGTTCTCCACGTTGTAGGCGGCAATGCGGACCGCCCCAGCCTTCTTCTCAGGCGCCTTCTCCACGCCGTACCACACGCCAGCGGGTCGAATCTTCTTTGGCTCCTTGGCAGCCTTGCCACCGGAGCCAGTACCGCTGGCGCTCCCTGCCTTCTTCCCATCCGGTGCTTTGGGCGCTTTAGCGGGCGCATCCTGCTTGGCTGGCGCGCTTGGGGCAGCCGGCGCTACCGGCGCCCCGTCTTGCCAGGAAAGCGGCGCGGCCGACAGTGCACATGCGAGCGAAACAATGCCAAACGTTGTCATAGGCTTCTGCATTCGCGCGAGTCTAGCCGGGCAAGCCCCTAGACTTCAGGCATGCCCCGCACGCAGCCATCAAGCCGAACGCGCTTCACTCAGTACTTAGAGCGCTTCGAAGCCGCCCGAACCAAGGCGAAGCGGGAGAACATCACGGTCACCTGGCATGGACAGGAAAAGAGTCGACGCCGCACCCGATCGTTCCCTGCGCTCTTCCGCGCGTTCCTTGGTCTGGCGCATCCCTACCGCCGACGCATCGGCTTCTCCCTGGTCACCCTCACCGTTGCCACCGTCTGCGGCCTAGTACCCCCCGCCGCAACCAAGGTGGTGATCGACAATGTCTTGGGCGGTCAACCACTGACCGGCAACTGGGCACACATGCTTGGGGGCTTCGCGGAAACACCGCAGATGCTGCTGGCATGGTTGGCCGGCACCGTGGTCACCGTCAGCGCCATCGCCACCGGGCTCTCGGTGCTCGGTCGCTACCAAACCACGCGCACGGTGAAGGTCTTGCAAACAGCTATGCGACGCCGCGCGTTCGATCACGCCATGCGCCTGCCCCTGCACCGCGTGCAAGGTCTACGGGCCGGCGGCGTCGGTGCCATTATTCGTGAAGACGCCGGTGGTTTAGCGGAACTGGTCTTTGCGCTCATCTACAACCCGTGGCGATCGGTGATCCAACTCACTGGCATCCTCACCATTCTTGCGCTGACGGATTGGCGACTGCTCTTAGGAGCATTCCTGCTCTTTCCGGCAGTCATGCTGACGCACCGAACCTGGATCGGCCGACTGCGTCCACTGTTCAGAGACATCCGCCAGCAAGTCGGCGAAGTTGACTCAACGGCAAGCGAAGCATTCAGCGGCATTCGCGTGGTGCGCGGCTTTGCACGCCCAAAGTTTGAAGGCATCCGCCACGGCACCGCGCTTGACCTCTTGGCTCGTCAAGAAATGCTCACGTGGTGGTGGAGCCGAACCGTTGAAGTGGCGTGGCAACTCTTGATTCCCGTCGCCAGTGCTGGACTGCTCTGGTACGGCGGCGCTCAGGTGCTGGCCGGTCGCATTACCACCGGCGAACTCATCATGTTCCTCACCTACTTGGTGATGCTCTTGGCACCGTTGGAAAGCTTGGCACAAAGCGCCACCGGACTGCAGACCCACTTAGCCGGTCTGGACCGAACCCTTGATTTCCTAGGTGAAAGCCCAGAAATGCCCGATCGCGCTGGTGCCGTACGGCTTGACCGCACCCAGGTCGCTGGCGCCATTGAATTGCGCAACGTTGGCTACCGCTACCCCAACCGCGATGCGGATGTCTTGGCTGACATCTCCTTCACAACGCGCCCCGGCGAGATGACTGCCTTTGTCGGTGCCAGCGGCGCAGGCAAGACCACGCTGTGCAACCTCATCGCGCGCTTCTTTGAGCCAACATCGGGAACAATCACCCTCGACGGACGCGACCTCAGCGATATTGAACTTGCCTCCTTCCGCAAGATTCTGGGAATCGTTGAACAAGACGTGTTCCTCTTTGATGGCACCGTTGCAGACAACATTCGTTACGCCGATCCCGGCGCGCCAATGGAACGCGTGCACTGGGCTGCCAACGCAGCGAATGCAAACGGCTTCATTGAAGCCATGCCCGAGGGTTACGAAACTGCTATCGGCGAACGCGGCGTTCGACTATCCGGTGGTCAACGGCAACGCATCGCCATTGCGCGCGCACTCCTTGCTGACCCGCGCATCTTGATCCTTGACGAAGCCACTTCCAATCTTGACACCGAAAGCGAACGCGCCATTCAAGAGGCGCTGCAAGCACTCATGCGCGGCCGCACCAGCTTTGTGATTGCTCATCGCCTCTCCACCATCATGCATGCAGACCGCATTGTGGTGCTGAAAGACGGGCGCATCACTGAGATGGGCACGCACGCAGAATTGATGGAATCAAGCGGGATTTATCAGCAAATGGTGTTGGTGCAGACCGCGCCGCCCACCATGCCAACCGCTCCAGGCGCGCCGGGCTCAGGCGCAGCGCATTCGCATGGCGGCGCCTCAGCGGTCAGCCGGCCGTCCGCCCACGCCACGCCCGCTGCTTCGTGAGATGCAGCCACCAACTGCGCCACTGAATGGCAACCAGCAACATGATGGTGATCGGATGCAGCACCACGCATTCAAATGATTGCCCAAAGCGCCGCGCCAAGATGACGCGCTGCAGCAATTGAGCAGCGATCGCAAACGCCGCCAATACCGTTGGTCCCAGCGGCATGTCACCGCGCACCATCATCACTGGTAGCCAAATCCACGGGAGCAGTATGCCAAGCACTTCAAGCGTGGTGAATACCACCAGCACCAGCGGTGATCCAAGACCTTCGTAAGCGTTCTTTGTAAATCCACGCCATGTCTCCGCAGCAGATCGGTACATCCGGCAGGAAACACTATCGCTGCCGTCGTATAAATCCGTATGGAAACCGGCGCGCCGAACGTTGCGTGGCAACTTGATGCCGTCATGCATGCTGTCACGGAATGCCGCGTGCCCACCGGCTGCCAGCCACGCGGCGCGTTGCACTAAGAGAAATTGGCCGCATCCAGCGCTTGTTGCTGGGTCATTCGTGGTGCGCATGCGCGGCATTGGCAGCCAACTAAAGAGCATCCAGTGAATGAGCGGAACCACCATTCGCTCAAGAAATGTGCCCGTTTCCTGTTGCGGGACCGTGCTTAATAGCGCAGCATTCAAACGCTTTGCCTCTGCCACGGCGCGCACTAAGCAATCCGGCGTGATGCGAACGTCTGCATCCGTAAACAGCAACCACTCGCCGCGTGCTTCTTGGCCCATCCGCTCGCAGCCCCACTGCTTGCCATTCCAACCTGCCGGGAGCGGCTGCACTGGTACAGACCGGACGCGCGCGTCTTCTGCACACAACGCCGCAAGAATTACTGGCGTCTGGTCGGTGCTTTGATCGTCATGAACAAGCACCTCAAGTGCCACGCCGTGGTTGGCGAGTGCCCCGCGCACCACCGCCGCAATGTTCCGTTCTTCGTTACGCGCTGGAATGCACACACTCACCACGGGCACAGGAGACGCCGATGCTGCGCGCGCGCGCCCCTCCGCAGCGGATGGCGAATCACTACCCGCCTCGCGCAACCCACGCGCATCGCCACTATCTCCGCTCGTCAAAGAAGCACCGCGCGCACGAACGTAGATCCGCACATTAATGATCGTCATCACCAACGCAATCGAACTGACCAGCGCGCTGAAGACCGGCATCCAGGTGAGCACTCCAGCTACAAACGTCACCTTGCACCGCCTTCGCGATGCCCAGTCTCAATGGCGGTCGCACGCCCAGTAGCGCGCAGTATCAAGTCATAAAGCGGGTGAATCTGCGCAGCACCACCGCCGCTGATGACTACAAACTCTGCGGCATCCCGCGTCTGCACACAGCGCGCCAGCTCCGCCGCGTTGTCATTCATGGCACGCTCGCAGGTCGTATGCCACGCGCGAGCATCGGAAGGATCGCTCGGCGGTTCAATCGGCACAGCGCGCAGAAACACTTCCGGTCGCTGATCGTTCCAGAACGCGTATTCAACAGACATTGCCAGAACGCGCGCCTCGGGGTGACGCGCTGCCAACATCGCAACTCCAGGACGAATCGATATCTCCAAGCGCGGATCCACAAATTGACCCTGCGGAGTAATCATCAACACCGAACGCGGCGCGGCAGCGAACCGCTCGCCCACGTAACGGACCAAGCTACGAAGCCCAGCCGCATGATCGGGATCCACGCCGAACGCGCCGAGTTTGCGAAAGAACTTGAACTTGCGCAATTGCGTCACATCCATCGGACTCAGCGCGGGACGGCCAGCGAACCATCGTTCATGAACGATGAATGCAACTAAT
Source organism: Chitinophaga pinensis (assembly GCA_943329105.2). Lineage (GTDB taxonomy): Bacteria > Planctomycetota > Phycisphaerae > Phycisphaerales > SM1A02 > UBA966. The sequence goes on from CALQCP020000119.1 coordinate 5,827, forward strand.
GGATCCCACCACGAATGATGATTACTCAGCAAGATCACTGGACCCGCGTGCCGAGACATCGCCTCCAGCACTTCCGGCGATCCCCGCACCAATCGGACCGCATGGAAGTGCTTCGGCACTTGGCGACGAAGCCAGACACCAAAGAACTTCCGAAACCACGCACTTTCCGTGGCTGGTAGCAGTTCGCTCACGCCGTCTGGCACGCTTGCCCTTCGAGCACATGAGCACCGGTGCCCGCGATCAGCCGCGAGCCGTTGTCAATTCCAAAGCCAACGGTGCCGTGCGAAGTGCGCCCCACACCCAGGTCCTCGCACACCGCATCCGCTGCGGTCACGCCACTCATCAACACCATGGGCACGCCAGGCCCTGGGTTGGCGCTGCCGCCGGCCAGGTAAAGATTGGAATACACGCGGCTCCGGTTGCGCGGCTTGAAACCACCCTTCAACTTGCCGTGACTTGCCAGCCCATAGATGGCGCCACCTTCAGCGTTGTACCAACGCTCAATACTCTGTGGCGTGAGATGACGCTCAACCACAATGTGCTTCTCAATATCAGGCATGCCCATGCGCTTTAACTTCTCAATGATCACCGGGCGATACTGCTCCATCATGCCACCCGGACCTTCCCACACTTGTCCCGGACGCAAGAACGGCGTGTGAATCAGCGCGTACAACGCCTCGCATCCCGCGGGCGCCTGCGTTGGGTCAGTGCGGCTTGGAACGCACAGGTACACGGTTGGATCACGCGCAGGAATACCCTGGCGATAGATGTCCTCAAACTCCAGATGAGCATCCTTGGAGAACATGAAGTCATGGTGCAACAAGTGCTGGTACTGGCGATCAAGTCCCAAGTACATCACCACGCCACTGCACGCCGGCGTATAGGCCCCACCGATGCGGCGCTGCTCGGAAATGCCTGCCTGTGAACCGTCCAAATCACGATACGTGCGCTGCACATCACAGTTTGAAATCACTACATCGGCAGTCAACGTGCGGCCGTCGTCCAGCTCAACGCCGCGGACGATCTTCCCGTCAGTGATCAGACGCTTCACCCCAGTACCGGTGATGATCTCCGCGCGCTCCTCGCGCAAGATGCGCTCGAGCGACCGTGCCACATTGCGCGTTCCACCCATCGCGTACCAGCATCCGTCATCCACTTGCGCAGCAGCGATCAGTGAAAGAATCGCCGGCGAAAGAAAGGGGCTTGACCCAACGTACTGCAGAAAGTGTTCAGCCAATTGCTGCA
>CALQCP020000120.1 GCA_943329105.2 Chitinophaga pinensis
GCGAGCGATGCAACAAGTACGCCGGCGCAGCAGATCGACGCCTACGTCAAGAGCGTCAGTGAGCGCCCATCGCCAAACGCTGTATTCGCTGTGCGCTCGCGCAAGGAGTTTGAACTTGATGGGCGCCCCGCTGCCCTCTTGTACACGTCCTTGCGTGAAGGAACTGGCGACGATGAAATCTCCGCCGTTCAGGGCTACTTCATCCTGCAATTTGCCCCCAATGAATTTGTAGTGATTTCATCGCTCCTCGCTGAACAAGACTTTGCTTCAGTGTCACAGCTCTTGGAACGATCGTTCCGCACCATGCAGGTTGCCAACCAGGCCGCCCTTGCTGACGAACGGTCCGGACGAATTGCGCGCGGCGATCACCTGCTCCGTGGCCTTGATGAAGAAGCTATGCGTCGCGCACTTGATCCCGTGGGCGCAAAGGGCGAAGCGCCAGCGCCGCGCTGGTACCGCATCACACGCGTTGATGCCACGGGTGATGTGAAAGATGTGGGCTACATGACCATGGTGGTGATCGATGCCGCCCAAGGATTGGCCAATCCAGATCGGCGCGAGTCGGAATGGAGCAAGAACGAAAAAGAACGTGGATTACTGGTGCGGATGCAGGTTCGCACGCTCCTTGACGCTACCGGTACGGCCTTCAGCGATACCGAAGCGCGCTACTGGACACGTTGGGATCGCGGGCGCGAATTCTGGACCGTGCGCTCCACGATCCGCAAGGATCGCGCGAGCAGCACCTCAACGCAGCTGGGTATTCGGAGCGAACCAACGAGCGGATCGCCACGACCCATTCTGGAGGTGGCGGATGTGGTGCCGAACGAAGTTGCCACGGAACCACGACGGTGGCCGATTCCGGAAGTTGGCTATTTGTCGCAAGCAGAGTCATTGGTCTTGCCGCGCCTGTTTCCGAAAGTTGACGCGCCCATTGACTACGGTTTCTATTGCTTCGATCCACGGAGCGGCAGGCTGGCGCAGCGGGTTGATCGCCAAACACCCACCGCAAAGGGATACAACATTGCAACACAGACCACACTGGAGGCGCCGGCGATCGCACAGTTCGTTGATGAGCGCGGAATTCTGCTGAAGCGTTCCAGTGATGACGGCTCGGTGATCGAGGCCACTACTGGGCAAGCACTGCTGGAATTGTGGCAGAAAAAGGGACTTCCAACCAAATGACACGAAGCCACGCGGAAACCCTGCATCGTCATCGCGGGGTCGCATGTTCGCCAAAGATGGCGTTCATAGCACTGCTCCTTGCGCCATTCGCCCTGGCACGATGTGCCGCAACAAAGCCGGCAGTTCCTGACAACGGTGCATTCTTTACCGTGCTTTCTGAGCAAGCGCCGCAGACTGACGCACAAGTGCCCTCAAGTAGTTTGGAGCCAACCCGCGCCACCATTGAACGCTGGGGGGTGGTTGGCGCAGACACCGCATTTGAAGTTCGCATGTCGGTCAACGGTAACGAGGACAACGAACGCTGGTCGCGCAGCGAGCCTTCCGCAACGCGGGTCATGGGGCGAAGCAAGACTGATGAGGTGACACTCATCGAACAGACTGATTCGTCCGACGGCTCCACTACACGCTTTCTGCAGCCACTCGTTCTGGCGCCAACCGTGTTGCGCGCCGGCGAGGAATGCGCGAGCACCAGCGTGGTAGTGACTGTTCGCGGCAACGCGACCGACAATGAGGGCGGCCGCGCACAGCGTTCGATGAAACTTGCGTCCGAAGACCAAATTCGCACCCCACTTGGCGAATTGAGCGCGCTGCGGATTGATTCCGTATTTACTATGAAAGTGCCATTTGCCAGTATGCGACGCGAAACATCAACATGGATACGCGCCGGTGATGGACCGGTGGCCATCCGCAGTGTTGAGAAGATCTTGGTGATGGGCGTGGTGCCACGCAATCGCTCAGAAACGCGCGTTCGATTGCCCGCCACTGGATTGACTCAATGACAGGAATAAGCCCATGATCGGAATGCCGCGTGTACTTCTTGCCATTCCCGTCTTTAACGAGGCGAAGTCGATCGATCGCGTGTTGAGTGCGGTCAAGCCGTACGTGCAAGACATCCTGATGGTGGATGATGGTTCAACGGACGAAACGCCCGCCCGCATTGCCGCGCATCCAGTGGAAGTGATCCGTCACTTCCAGAATCGTGGCTACGGACGATCCATGCAAGACATCTTCCATGCCGCGGAGGCTGACGGCTATGGCTGGGTCATCACCATGGATTGCGACGAACAACATTCGCCCGCTTCTATTCCCGACTTTCTACAAGCCATCCGCGCCGACAGCGCCGACGTGATCAGCGGAAGCCGATACCTCCGCGCAAGCCCGGAAGACAACGATGCTCCCGGGCGGCGCCGCGAAGTGAACATGACGCTGACCGCGGAGATCAATGCTCAACTCGGCTCGGTGCCGTCAACAAGCGGCACACGAGCAGCGCTGGGCGGTGGACTCACCGATTCGTTCTGTGGTTTCAAGGCATATCGCGTGGCGTCCTTGCGAACCCTGAGCTTGGATGTGGATGGCTATGACTTTCCGTTGCAATTCTGGGTGCAAGCCGTGGCGCACGGGCTGCGTGTGGATGAGATTCCTGTTCCACGCATCTATGTTGATCTGAATCGATCATTTGGCAGCGAGCTTGATGATCCCACTCGCAGGTTGGCCCTGTACCGCGCCACCTTTGAACGCGAACTTGCGCGCTGCGCGGGGAGACTTCGCTTGATCACCGGGAGTGTGGCGTGAACAACGCGGCGCATGATGCGCTCACCACTGTGGAGAGCGCGGGACCGCTGCGCGTGGCGCAGGGCACGATCATGGGTGCCGAACTGTCCTACTGGCGCGATGCCATGCGCGAAGAATTACAGATGCCCAGCGGCATACTGGTGGGTACCGGGCACCAAGTGGAGTGGTGGCATCCGGGAATCGCTGCGAAATTCATGTGGGCGAACGCCGTGGCCGCGCGCGCTGGCGCTGCAAGCGTGTGGCTGATCATTGATACTGACATTCGTGATCCGCGCGAACTGCGCGTCCCGGTGAGTGCCAATGGAACTATTGAATCGGCGCTGCATCGCTTTGGACCACGCGCGCTGCATGGAACGCCGGCGTGCGTTCGAAGCGTGTGTCAACCGACGCCCTTTGAGGACGCGCGCGGGATAGCAATTCCGCCGTGTGCAGCCGCGGGAACAGATGCGGCCTATCGCGCACTGCTGGCACACTCCAATGCCGCGGACTGCACCACGCAAGTGCTGGCTGCCGTGCGCGAATGCACGCCGGAACTCGGCGCTCCAGGCTGCACGGTTCGCTCATCGCAACTCATGAAGACTGCGCTGGGCGTGGCCATCGTGGAGCGTGCCGCGCGCGAGCCGCACGCCTGCGCGCGGGCGTTCAACGCAGCGGTGGCGGTGGTTCCGCGAGTTGCTCGCATGCTCGCCGAAGACGGCCCGCTCGGTCCTGAACTTCCCTTGTGGACCCGTGGCAGCGACGGAGGCCGGCACCGCGTGCACGCGGCCGAACTTGCTGCGCTGCGTGCGGAACATGCACCGCTTTGGCCGCGCGCATTTCTCACCAGCGCCATGGCACGAGCGGTACTCTCCGATCGATTCGTGCACGGCACGGGCGGCAAGATCTATGAACGCGCCACCGATCTGTTTGCACAGTCGTGGCTTGACGCGCGGCTTCCGGCATTTGATGTTGCCAGCGCCACACTGCGCCTTCCTTTCAGCGCTGACGCGCTCCCACCACCCGTCACGGCTGCGGCTCGGCGCGCCCGATGGTTCGACCCGGATTCAACGGGAAACGCGCCAAGCTCAAGCAAAATGGTGGCACTGGCAACCATTGCAAGCGCGCCGCGCGCCAGTGCCGCACGCCGCAGCGCTTGGCTTGCCATGCACGCGGAGTTAGGACGGGCGCGTGCAGTGCATGCAACTGAAATTCAAGCATTGGATGCCCATCACGCTGCTGACCGAACCCGCGCACGCGCCGCGCAACTGCGCGCCGATCGAACATGGGCTGCGGTGCTGCATCCACCGGAAGCGCTGGCTCACTTGGCGGAATCACTCCGCCGGCAATGCCAATGACGATGCCGCCAACGGATCGGGGCGGAACAGCCGAGTATCCAGGCTCCACACCTTGTCCGTGAATTCTTGACCGGGATGAATGCCCTTGGAACGCTGCGCCGCATGAATGGCAATCGCAGTCTTGGCATCCAAATTGTCAAGCATTGCAACAAAGATCGCTTCCGGAGTAGACGGAATCTTGGTGGCACCAAACTCCAGCGATCCATGGTGGCTGAGCACGATGTGCTGCAAGACCAACAGTGCATCGGCGGGGATGCGAACATTTCCATCGCGGGAAACCTTGCTTGCCATCGCGCTGAGCATGATGACGCCCTTCACGGTGTGGCCAAGCAGATTCCCTTCTGCGGTGTAACTGAACCCGCGCTCCCACGTGAGTTCGGAAGTCTTGCCTAAATCATGCAGGAACAGACCAACCAGAACGATGTCGCGATTGAGTTCCGGATAGAGCGGAAGCATGCCCTCGGCAAGGCGCAAGAGCTGCAGCGTGTGTTCAAGCAGTCCGCCAATCCACGCGTGGTGCACACTCACCGCGGCCGGTGCTTGGCGCACTCGTGCCATGAACGGTTCGTTGGAGAGGTACGCATCCGCGAGCGCACGCATGGCTGGATGTGTCAGGGAACCCATGACGCGGCGCAGTTCCAATTCCATGGCAGGAATGTCATGCTGCGATGCAGGAAGGAGCCGCGCCAGATCTTCAATATCTACTTCAACAGAACGGATTGAGTCCACCACAATCTGCACTTGGCCGTTGTATTCCTGCGCTTGCCCACCGATCCACACAAACCCGGTCCGCGCAATCTCCCCAAGTTGCGACTCGTCAAAAGTCCATTGCCGAATGGCCACTTCACCGCTTGCATCACGAATGATGCCCTTCAAGAAGTGCTTGCCATTCTTGGCAGTGCCGCACTGCGGGTTCACCAGCGAATAGGTGCCGTCCACATAGGTGTGCGGGCGGATCTTGTCGATCGGAACATGTGGAACATGCGATCGTGGCTGGCTTGGGCCGGACGGCTGCGTTTCTGCCTGTGTCATGGGCGTTCGAGTGTACGCAGTGTGGCAATGGCCGCGGGGATTTCCGCCGCAAGTTCCGTAGCAAGCATTCCCGCAGTGCCACCAGCGCGAGCGGACCAGTGTTCACCGGCAATGGCGTGTGCCTGCACTGCGAGCCGTGCGCAGTTGTAGAGACCCAGTGAATCTCCATACTGCGCCACCAAACCAGCAATGACGCCGGAAAGCACATCACCGCTCCCGCCGATGGCCAGTGCATCATTGCCGTGCGAACATGTCCAGGTGCGGGCTCCGTCGGACACGACCGTCCCGTGACCCTTCAATACAACGATGCATCCAAGCCGTTGCGCCAATCGCTCCGCTGCAGCCGGACGCGCCACCGGATCAATCGGATCGACATTGAGATGCAGTGCGTCCGCGAGCCGCGCAAATTCACCGGGGTGGGGAGTCATGATGATGGGAGCGCGCAAGTCAAGATCAAAGCGCGGAGTGGCGGCCAGGCAATTGAGCGCATCGGCATCAACGATCACTGGGCGATTGTCATCCTGAGCGAGTACGCGAATCACTACCTGTGCTTCGGCAAATCCCGTTCCCATTCCGGGGCCGATCACCAAGACATCGGCGCGGCGCGCTTGTGTATCGAGTGCTGCGGCGACTGCGTGCGGAACAAGGTGACCGTCACTATCCACTGCAAGCGGAATCCCGGTGGCGGAGGGGTTTGCTGCAAGAATTGCTGGCAATAGTGGCTCGGGCGCTGCGGCCATGCAGAGCGCGGCACCCGCCCGCAATGCGCCAAGTGATGCCAGCACCACGCTGCCGAGCATGGTGATCGGATGCGCAGCATGACCGCCGATCACACAGACCGTGCCGAATGTTCCTTTGTGGCCGGCGGGGTCACGCGCGGGCAGCGCGGGAAGTGCATCACTTGCGCCATTCATCGTGCGGCTCCCTTGTGGTTACCGATTGGTTTCCCATCAATCGACTGCACTTCGATAACGGTGTCTCCCATCAGATCCACAATGCGCGCAAGGTCAGTATCGATGGACGCGCCGTCCGCTGCACTCAGCCCAGTGAGTAGATGTGAGGCATCAAAGCGTGGCCCGCGTGCTGACAGCACCGCGTCAAAGTCAACCCATTTACCGTCAATCATTGCTTGGGTCCACATGTGCCATCCGTAGGAATTACGAATGGCGCCGGACTCGGCAACGTAGAGAAGCCCCGAGGCCACGCGCGCGGGGATTCCTTGCGTTCGCAAGAGAGCGCACAGCAGCACCGCGTGCTCAGTGCAGTCACCCGAGCGAGATTTCAATGCCTCGCTCGCTGTAGCAAATCCACTGGCAAGATTCTTGTTGGTGATGTAACGATTGACCGCTGCTCGCAACGCTTCGGCACGCGCAAGCGGAAGCGGCGCGCATCCCTCCAGCGACTTCTGGGCGAGGCCGCGAATGGCAGGGTCATCGCTATCGGCCATGACACTTGCGCGAGTGAATCGAGCGTCGGAAGCGTCGGCCACGGGCGCCATGGAACTGGAATCGGCGTCAATCGAGAGTCGCGCGGCGCCGGCAGCAATGCGCACAAAGACCTGTGCCCCCGCGCTGGGAAGATCAGCGAGCACGCTGTCTTTGGCAGTCACCAGCAATTCGGCACGTCGCGATTCGCTGAGGGCACGCGCGTTGCTGGTAAGCGGGATGAATGTTCGTGCCATGATCTCGACCGGCGCGGCGGCCGCGGTAGCGATGGCGCGTGTCGTGAGCCGTGACTCCAAGATTCCAACGCCAAGGTCGGTTCGGCTTTGCACCAGTACGCCATCCAATGACATGAACTCCGATGACGGACGTTCGATCAGTGAAGTCTTGGTGCTCCACTCCGTCAGACGTACGGTACGACCATCGACTTCGGTATCCGCAGTTCCCTTGCGGACGCTTTCCACCTGCACCGCATCCGGACCGCTCTCTGGGTCCAGC
>CALQCP020000121.1 GCA_943329105.2 Chitinophaga pinensis
AGCCGCGAGAGTCGATCGAGACCGAACGCTTCGATGGTGAAACTTGCCAACACGGTTCCCCACGCCATGGCGTGGCGCAGCGTTTCAAAGTCATGCTTACCGGTGCGTGCAAGGTGCGCCATGAATCCACCCGCAAACGTGTCACCCGCACCGGTTGGATCGATCACCTGGGAAAGATCTGCAGGAAACGCAGGGATACTGGCGACGCCATCGCGATGCACCAAGATGGCGCCGTGCTCACCCTTCTTGACCACCACGAAATGACGCGGTCCGTTCTTGAGGACTTCACGACCCGCGCTGACTACGTTGCGGCAATCGGTGAGTTGCATCGCCTCTTCATCGTTCATGATCACACCGTCCACTTCGGCCAAGAGATTCATGAGTTCCGGGCGCGCAATATTGATCCACAGGTCCATGGTGTCACAGACGGCGAGCGGCTTGTTTGGGAAGCGACGCAGCAAATCAAGTTGCACGAGCGGGTGCGTGTTGGCAAGGAACAACACCTTGCTATCGAGGTACGAGGCCGGAACGGCTGGTGGCGCTTCTTCCAAGACTCCAAGACGCGTGAAGAGCGTCTCGCGTCGATTCATGTTGTCAAAGTATCGACCGCCCCATGCAAACGTTTGGCTGCCCGGGCGACGCTCAAGTCCTTGCAAGCACACGTTGGGGAATGCGCGGAATTGCTTCTCGTGCGCTTCCGGCCAATCACCGCCGACGGCGCCGACCACGCGTACCGGCGTCAGCTGGCTGGCAGCTGCTGCGAAGTACGCGCAACTTCCGCCGAGGACTCCAATGGCCTCGCCTGTGGGTGCGTGCAGTGTGTCAATTCCGATGGTTCCGGTGACGAGAAGGGACATTCCAACAAGTGTACGCAGGTCACTCGTCGGTTTCAGCGGGCTTGGTCCACCCAAGTCCCATGGGAATGCCAATCAGGGTGCCGGCGGCAATATCCACGGGCATGGCCATTGACCAACCAGGAAGCCCACGCTGCACCACCACTTGATCCAGTGGCGCCTTCAGGGCATAGGCCGTAAAGAGTTGCGCAATTCCGATCGCAAAGACGGGTGTAGCCATCAGGAGAATCGGCTGTGAATCACCAACCATGCGTCGACCGAGAAACGCGGTGGCAACGCCGCCGACGACGGCCGCGCCGATCGCCTGACCCTTGAGTTCCGTGCGCGAGAGGAGATACATGGCGGCGACCGCTAAGAGTCCAGCAGCCAATGCGCGGCCGGCGTCAGAATTGAAGACTTCATGGATGAACGCCCCGCCCTTGGTGCGCGCGGGGAGATCTAAGAGCGGGCCAGACACGCGAAAGACGATGCCCGACATCAACAGCACGGCGGCCGACCACGCGAGGGTTTCGAAGGCGATCGGTAGAAGTGAGTCGCCGTCGAAGGCGGCATCAAGAATCGTGCCCGATTGACCGGAAATCACCGCGAGGCCACAGCCGAGGACGAAGAGTCCAACGGCAGCATTGATCAGCCGACCAACGACGCACGCGATGGCGCAACACACTGCCGATCCAAGGCCGAGAGCGAGCGCGGCGGTCGCGGGATGGACCGCGTCAGTGCAGGTGGGGCCGGCCACACCGCGGGCGCTGGCCAGAAACGGCAGAACCGGCAACATGACAAGAATGCACGCTGCAATGCCAAGAAATAGGACCGAGTAGCGCGCGAACGGGTTCTGCATGGCGACAGTCGTACCCGCCCCGCGCGGCGGATGCAAGCCCTGCGTATCTTTGCACCTGATGCCAAGTGTCTCCCCCGACCGTCCCAACGCCAAGGATGCCGTGATCCTTGATGGTTCGCCCCTCAGTATTAAGCAGGTTGCGGCGGTGGCGCGCAACCGCCAACCGGTGCGCATCAGCCCGGAGGCGCGCAACTCCATGGCCGGCGCGCGTGCTGCGCTGGAACGCCGCATGGCTGGCGGGGAAGCTCTGTATGGAATCAATACGGGGTTCGGTTCGCTTTCGCGCGTTCGCGTGGCTGACAAGGATCTGGATGAGTTGCAAGCGAATTTGGTGCGCAGCCATGCTGCCGGCGTCGGCGACGCTGCCGACGAAGAAGTTGTGCGCGGCATGATGCTGATCTTGTCCGCCAGTCTCTGTCGAGCACGCAGTGCGGTCCGTCCGGAATTGGTGGAGCTGATCGTCAGCATGTTGAATGCGGGCGTTCACCCGTTGGTGCCGAGCCGTGGATCCGTGGGTGCATCCGGTGACCTTGCCCCGCTCTCACACTTGGCGCTGGTGTTCCTTGGTGAAGGCGAAGCGATGCTTGGCGGCCAACGCATGTCGGGGCGCGACGCACTGGGCGCTGTGAATCTCAAACCCGTGCCACTTGCTGCCAAGGAAGGATTGGCGCTCATCAACGGGACGCACTACATGTGCGCGATCGGCGCGCTAGCAATGCATGACATGGAAGCGCTCTTGCAAGCAGCCATGCGGACCACCGCACTTGCCATTGATGCGTGCCGCGCCACCGACGCGTTCCTTGATCCGCGCATTCATGCTGCACGCAATCAGCCCGGGCAGCAAGCGGTGGCGGCGGCGGTGCTTGACCAACTGCAGGGCAGCACCATTTTGCCTGCACACGCGCAGGATGATCCGCGCGTGCAGGATCCGTATTCGTTCCGTTGCAGCCCGCAAGTATTGGGTGCTGCGCTTGATTCCATGCTGTGGTCGCGCGGAGTGATTGAGCGTGAGCTGGGCGGAGTGACTGACAATCCGTTGGTATTTGCAAGTAACACCGAGGCTGGTCGGGCAGACATTCTCTCGGGCGGGAACTTTCACGGCATGCCGCTGGCACTCGCCCTTGATGCTGCAAAGTTAGCACTGGTGACTGTTGCTGGAATTTCCGAACGCCGGACCTTCTGGATCTTGGCGGCGAACGATCCACAGAATCCGGTGCGTCCATACTTGAGTAGCAATCCGGGCGTCAATAGTGGTTACATGATTGCGCAGTACACGGCAGCAGCGTGTTGCAATGAATTGCAAGTACTTGCCCATCCGGCCAGTGCGCACAACGTGGTGACTAGCGCGGGGATCGAAGACTACAACTCGATGGGGGCTACCAGCGCCAATCACTTGCGCGCAGCGGTTCGACTTGCCACCGATGTGATTGCCATTGAAATCTTGGTCATGTGTGAAGGACTGGAGTACCAGCGACCGTTGCGATCGGGCGCGGGCGTTGAAGCGCTGCATGCCGAAGTGCGTCGCCATGTGCCGCGGCTGGAAGGCGATCGATCACCGGCGCCGGACATCCTGCAAGTGGCGCAGCTGGTGAAGGCGCGCGCGTTCGTGGAGGCTTGAAATAGGCGCGCCGCGTGCTGCCGGGGCGCGGGCGGCGATTGTTTGCCGAGCCGGAACTTGAATTGCACCCCGCAATGGCTGTCAATATGTTGGCTTTCGTGCCTACAATCGCACCGCCATGACCACCATTGCACCTCGAGTCGTTCGCGCCCCGCGCGGAAACCAGCGCACCTGCAAGACCTGGGCCGCTGAAGCCGCTATGCGCATGCTGATGAACAATTTGGATCCAGAAGTGGCGGAACGCCCCCAAGACTTGGTGGTGTACGGAGGCCGCGGACAGGCGGCGCGTAACTGGGAGTGCTTTGATGCAATCATCGAGAGCCTGAAGAAATTGGAAGTGGACGAGACGTTGCTGGTGCAAAGCGGCAAGCCAGTTGGCGTTGTTCGCACGCACGCCGATGCGCCGCGGGTGATGATCGCCAATTCCAACTTGGTGCCGCACTGGGCGACGCAAGAACACTTCGATGATTTGTGCGCGCGCGGGCTGATGATGTACGGGCAAATGACTGCGGGAAGTTGGATCTACATTGGCACGCAGGGAATTCTGCAAGGCACCTATGAGACGTTTGCGGAGTGCGCGCGGCAACACTTTGGCGGAACACTGAAGGGGACGCTCAACGTGACTGCTGGATGCGGCGGCATGGGCGGCGCGCAACCCTTGGCGATCACCATGAATGATGGCACCGCGCTGGTGGCCGACGTGTGCGTGGAGCGCCTGGAAAAGCGCAAACATGATCGGTATCTGGACGAGGTGTACGAAGATCTTGATGTGGCGATCGACCGCGCGATGGAACTTCGTAAACGCGGTGAAGGAGTTTCAGTCGGCGTGGTTGCGAATGCGATCGACCTACTACAGCGGCTTTCAGAGCGCGGAATTGTGCCAGAAACGCTGACTGATCAGACCAGTGCGCACGATCCGCTGGAGGGCTATTACCCCGCTGGAATGACCCGCGAGTCAGCGGACACTTTGCGAGCCGCAGACCCAGTGAAGTACCAAGCGCTGACCATGGCCGGCATGGAAACACATGTGCGACTCATGGTGCAGTTCATGCGCGCCGGCTCCAAGGTGTTTGACTACGGAAACAACATTCGTCAGCGTGCCTTCGATCATGGGTTTCAGGATGCGTTCGCATTCCCGGGATTTGTGCCGGCGTACATTCGTCCGCAATTCTGCACGGGGCGCGGGCCGTTCCGTTGGGTGGTGCTCTCCGGTGATCCAGAAGATATTCGCGTCACTGACGAAGCCGTGCTGGAACTCTTTCCGAATGATGCAGGCCTGCACCGCTGGATCCGCATGGCGCAGAAGCGCGTGGCGTTCCAAGGCTTGCCGGCACGCATCTGCTGGCTTGGACTTGGAGAACGCCACCTGGCCGGCTTGAAGTTCAATGAGTTGGTAGCGAGCGGCAAGGTGAAGGCCCCGATTGTGATTGGTCGGGACCATCTTGATTGCGGCAGCGTGGCAAGCCCAAACCGCGAGACCGAGGCCATGAAGGATGGCACCGACGCGGTCAGCGATTGGGCGATCCTGAACTTCGCTGTGAATATTGCCAGCGGTGCAAGTTGGACAAGCTTTCACCACGGTGGCGGCGTTGGAATTGGCTTTAGCCAGCATGCCGGTCAAGTGATCGTTGCGGACGGCACGCCCGATGCGGCACGCCGGCTCGAGCGAGTACTGACCAATGATCCAATGATGGGCGTGTTCCGCCACGCCGACGCGGGCTACGAACTAGCGCAGGATTGCGCGGCGCAACTCGGCGTGAAGATTCCGATGCCGTGAAATGGGCTGATCGCTAATCCGAGAACGGATTTAGGCAGTCGCGCGGCGCAAGCGATCCACCACGGCACGCCACAAACCATCGGCGGACGGTGGCATCTCAATCAGGATGCGCGCGCAACCAAGCGTGTCCGCCGAACGGAGCGCGTCGTACAAGATGCTCGCGTACAGGCGCGCGTCCCGCGGCATAGTGATGTCTGTATGCGGGCTGGGCACATGGGACGGATCGAAACACAACACTGCGCACGGGCGCGGCTCAAGTGCCAGCGCAGCACGCATACCGTTGATGGGAACCAACACGGCCGGCGTGCGCGGCGCATAGTGACGGGGCGCGGTACCAGGGCTCGCACCCTGCTCCATCAACTCCGGCGCGTCAACATCACCCAGAATCTGTCGGAGCGACTCCAGGGTCACTGTGCCCGGTCGCAGCAACGTTGGCCGCGCCGTGGTCAAGTCCAGAACTGTGCTTTCCAGGCCGAATTCGCTGCGACCGCCGTTCAGAATCATCAGGTCGAGTTCAGAGGCAAAGTCCTCAGCGACATGGCTTGCCAGCGTCGGACTGACATGACCTGATCGATTGGCACTCGGCGCGCTGATCGATTCGCCGCCCAGCTCCTGAAGCAACCGCCGTGCTACCGGACAACTTGGCGAACGAACAGCAATCGTGGCGCGACCGCCCGCGGCTTCGACTGGAACATTTGCACGACGCGGCAACACCAGCGTCAATGGCCCAGGCCACAATCGCGAAGTCAGTTCATCGCAACGGGGATCCCAACCTTCAACAATTTCTCTCGCGCCGTGCGCGTCCAACACATGGGCAATCAGTGGGTTGTTGGATGGCCGCCACTTCATGCGGTAGACCTCGGCAATCCCGCGCGGATCGTGTGTCAGAGCGCCAAGTCCGTAGACCGTCTCGGTTGGAAATGCCACTGCTCGCCCAGCGCGCATTGCCTCGGCAGCGCGCTGGATAGAGAGATCGGTTGGTTCAAGAATGATGGGCATAAATTGCGAGCGCTTCAATCAATCAGTTGGAAGGTACGACATCCACCAGCGACAACTCGATTCGATTTCGTTCGAGCGCTGTACCCATGACCGCGTAAAGATTAGCGATGGCGATGTTGTAATCAGCAAGTGCAATGGCTTCAGCGATCTGCGTTGCCGACAGACCATCTTGGCGGAAGAATTTCAGAGCCAGGAATTCTGGCGTCAACTGCGCGATGTTCTGTTCATCAAGCGCCAGCGCGCGCATATTTTCTGCAGCAGCCAACCGCTGTGCGCGGGTTTGCGCAATCAATCGATACGCGGCAAACGCGTCCTGCAATGCATTGCGGACGTCAAGAACAGCAGACTGCACAGCGGTCTTATAGATGATCACCGAACGCGAACGTGCCAAGCGTGCTTGGCGATATTCAGCTTCCGCAGCACGATTTCCGATGGGCTGGCGGAAAGTTGCTCCCACTGCCCACTCCAACCAGTCGTTGTCACCAAGCTCCTGCCACGAGTCACCGAATCCGCTGCTCAACCCGTACAACGCTCCGCTTGTCTCAAGATCAAGCTGCGGCAGTCGGCCGTTGTCAGCCACGTCAATACCGATCGACGCATCATCAATCGAGAGGAGCGCCATGGCCACACCAGGATTCTGCGCAAGCGTGGTAGTCATGGCATCGGCCACGCTGTAACGGATCGCTTGATCAACGGGCACATCAACCACCACGATGGTTTCGCTGCCACCCACTGGGAGGCGCGGATCATTCATGGCTCGCTTCAATTCATTGACCCCGCGCTGCAGATCGCGCTCGGCGCGGATCACGGAGGCGCGCCGATCTTCCACCTTGGAAACAGCGTCGGCATACTGCGCAAGTGAGGTGTCATACTCACGGCGTCGCTCCAGCAGCGCTCGAACCTCCTCACCAACGGACAGCAACCA
>CALQCP020000122.1 GCA_943329105.2 Chitinophaga pinensis
ATGCCATCCGTACCGGACCGATCCATGCACTCCTCTTTAGACCCAATGCCGCACATTCCAAGTGACAGCCTGTTGGCCACCGCGATTGCCGCCGTGGTTCCCGCGCTTCCCGCAGCCCGACTCTTGGGCGAGACGTTGTCATCAGTGCCGCCCATTCAAAAGGGCGACGGTTCGCCCGTCACCGCTGCTGACTACGTGTTGCAAGCGCTGGTGGTGGCAGGACTGCGCGCTCGCTCCGCGGACGGACGCGTTCCGCTGTTCGGAGAAGAGCACGCTGATGTGTTGGCCAGCAGCGGGCGCCCCGACGTTGAGCGTCTGGTAGTGGATGCCATTCGCAGCATGCTCGGCTGGCGCGATCGCGCTGCGGCACTGCGCATGATTGATGGTGATGCTCCACGCGTTGGCGAGCCGTACTGGACGATCGACCCAATTGATGGAACGAAAGGATTTCTTCTGGGCATGCAGTGCTCAGTGTGCTTGGCGCGCATTGAAGGAAGCCGCACCACCGTGGGTGTGTTGGGCTGCCCGCGCATGGGTCCGCGTGGTGACATGGCAGTGCACACTGATGGACCGGGTGTGATCTACGCGGCAGCGCGTGACATGGGAGCGTTCGAATGCGATGCTTCGGGTGCCGTGCAATCGCGATTGACGCTCAACCCGTGGAACGGATCGGCTCCGCGTTGGGCGCGTTCACTGAATCGCAGTAAGAGTGCCGTACCTTCACGGCTCGAGCCATGCATTGCGGCACTTGGCCCGTTCACCAATCAAGAGATGGACAGCCAGTGCAAATACGCGCTGCTTGCGCGCGGCGATGCGGATTTGGTGATACGGATGCCGCGCGCGCCCGGACATTCGGAGTGCATCTGGGATCACGCATCCGGCACGCTGATTGCCGAGGTAGCGGGCGCGTGCATCACCGACGCGCACGGGCGCGAACTTGATTTCTCGCACGGCGAAACGCTCGCTGCGAACGTCGGCATCGTGTGTACGGCCCGCGGCTTGGAAGCGCGTGTATTGCCAGCGCTGGCGGCGCTCGCGGGAGCGGTGCCAGCGTGATGGCGCCCAAGCCAACACGTCAGCCGATGACCGGGTGGGCGTTTGCACTGGCGGTGATGGTGGTGCTGCCCGTGTCACTCATTGCCGCTATCTGGATCGCCGCGCAGATTGCACGTGATCAGTGGGTCTGGAGCCAGTGCGTGTTCTGGGTGCCGGCGTGGCTTATGTTCGTGGTGTTTGCTTTCGGCGCGTGGGTGGCGCGGCGATCATTTGCAACGCCGTTGCCAGCGCGCGCCTTGTGTATTGCACTGACTGCCGTAGCGACCTGGAGCGCGGCGCGATTCCTTCGACATGATGTTGGTTGGCAACCAGTAGCGGCCACTGCCACGTCTGACGATGTGGTGATTACTCACTGGAATCCGCAGTGGCCGGGCGACAATGCGCTGGCGTGTGGTCGCGCGCTCGCTGGGGTGATTGGCGATGTGGCAGTCATCAGTAGCCCAGGCTCCATGTTCCGATCAGCTGCTCGTGACGAGTGGCTGCCGGATGACATGCGCAGCGTTGACCTTGGAGTTGTTGCCATTGCTTCGCGCCTGCCTATCTTGGAGTGCCGCGTCCTGTGTCATGAATCGATGGCGCGCATCGGTACGGTGTGGCTCGCGTGGATGGTGGTGCAGTCACCAACCGGGGCGCCGATTCACATTCTTGCCGTTGACATGCCATCGGCGCCCTGGGTGGCGCGCGGTCGATTGGCGAACGCTTTGCATGATGTGCTGCGACGCGTGGCGTTGCCCGCGGCGCCCGATGTTGTTCTGGGTGATTTCAATTGCACGCCCGGCAGTTGGGTGATCGCCGAACTTGCCAACGGTTGTAGTCCCGCCCCGCCATGGCGCGCGAGTGGTTGGCTGTGCACCTTTGAACGCCCGTGGGCGCTGTTGCGGATCGATCAGATGCTGGCAGGTGAGCGGCTCGCGTGGCGCGGATATCGCACCTTTGACTTGGGATTTAGCGAACACCGGGCGCAGCAAGGTGTGCTGACGAATCCGCGTCTTGACAAGTAGACATCGCTACTGATTGCCGGTTGCGCGTTGCGGTGGTGCTGGTGTCCCAAGCGCGCCGATGGCTGCGCGGCATTGCTGCGTCAGGGGCCTTCAGGTGGCTGCTGCGGGTTGATGTCATCCCAGATGATGTCGAAGGCTGCCGATGATGCACCCGCGAGTGTCACATTGTCCGGAATGCGGTTGCGCAACTGATTGCCCGTGTCAGCCCACCACTCGATGCTGAGGTCAGCCATCATTCGGTTGAGACCGGTTTCGTGATTGAAATCGGAACGGGTTCGCAGTCCATCGGTGAGGAGGAGAACGTCACTGCCGGAGTCGATGGTGATGGCTGTATCACGAGTCGCGGGCAGTCCTGCGCCCACCTGCCGACGGATGTGCCCGGAGTAGTGATAGTTCGTATAGATCTGTACCTGCTCACTCGCCGAGTCCTTACTTGCGTAGTCGTCTGCGTAGCGACCAAAGGAATGGTCGCCGTGATGGCTTGGGCAGTAGAGGCATTGGCAGTTGCCAAGGTATCCACCCTTCACCAAGAGTCCCAATCCATCCCAACCAGCGTTGCCCGGTAGGCCGCCGTCCTGCAAGCGTGAGGCCATCAACTCTCGTCGCAGCGGGTTCGTGCCCTCGGCATTGAAGCTCGGTGGAATCCGGCTGTTTGACTGCATGCCGTATGCCACGGTCGCTGTGCCAACCTGACGCTCGTTGGATTGGCAGTTGAGTTTGCACGACGTCTCCCGTGCTGCGCGCAGCGATGGCAGCAGGATGCCGCACAACACTGCGACGATACCCATGCAGACGATCAGTTCAATGACGGTGAAGGCACGCTGCGAGGCGAATGCACCGCTCGCGCCGGTGCGAGACGGCTGATGGAACAACGAATATGGGAGACCTGTCTTCTTGGTCATCACGTAGTTCGCAGAGGGCTGGGAGGGCACGCACAGCAGCAGCCATGTGTAGTTTGCCACCATCTGAGCGAAACTCAATCGAAATCTGAACGAATTCTGGCGGAATAGCGTCTCAATCCCCGAGAGTCGGAGGCACACTCTGTGTTGTCGGCCCTATCAATGCGCCTTGTGGAAGGGAGAACCCTTGGAACCTGCTGAACATGATGACTGGCTCTTGATGCAGAAGGTCGGCGAGGGCGACGAAGCGGCCATGGCGGAGCTGTACGACCGCTTTGTGGGGCTCGTTTACAAGACATCCCGGCAAATGATGCCCTCCCGAGCAGAGGCTGAGGACGCGGTTCAGGAGACCTTTATTCGTCTGTGGCAGACCGCGGACCGGTTTGACCCCAATCGCGCCAAATTGGTGACGTGGGTCATGCTGATTTCTCGCCGGCATTTGATCGACCGCTTACGTCGTAAGAGTGCCCGCCCGGAGCAATTGGGGCTGGATTCATCGGTCGATTTCCTTGGGCCGGTAGTGATGCCGCCGCGTGATGTGGGTGGAAATCATGACCTGGAGATTCTGCAACGGCGGGTTGCTGAACTGCCGGAATTGCAGCGAGTGGTGATCGAGCGGACTTACATTCAAGGTTTCACCCTCCGCGAGGTGAGCGAGCAGCTCAATGCTCCGCTGGGAACGGTGAAAAGCGCCCTCAGCCGAGGGCTTGCTCGGCTCCGCGATCGCCTGATGTCTGATAACAAAAATCATGGACAAGATTCTTCGGCTTAAGGGAGCCGATCGATCGTGGCCTGCGAATGGGTCAACAGTAACACAAGGGGTTTTGATGCAGTTCAATGATGGCAACAATTACAGTGACCGAATGACACCAGAAGCGGGGCGTGGGCCCGACTTGCGAGCACTTGCCGTGCTCGACGCCTTGGGCTTGCTCGATGATGTCGATGCGGCGCAATTTGATCGCGCGTTCCGTGATTCGCCAGCAGCGCTGCAGGCGGAGTTGCGGGTCATCCAGGCGGCGGCGGTTGCTGACCCGGCGTTCCTGTCCACAGAAGAGCCGTCCGCCGAACTGAAGTTACAGACGCTGACGCGGGTGATGACCGCCGTTGAGCAGCAAGAATCACAGTTTGCACCGATCGCCCTGATTGGACGGATGGCATCGCGCGGTAGTCGTCGCGTGGCACGTTCGGTCGACACCAAGGACTTGGTTGAGCAGGCCATGGAACTCGCTGCCCTCCGCAAGGATGTCGAGCGGTTCACCGTCAGTTCGTACTACTGGCGTGCAGCCTCGATCGCATTGACTGCGGCGTTAACGGTGGCGTTGGTGTTCCAGTTACTCAACAGTGGCTTTGCGCTGAAGGTTTCGGAGTATGCGCTGGGTAATGCGTCGCCGAATCAGATCTTTGAATCCCTGGATCACCCGGGTGCACTGGCACGGTTTGAGAGGGCTAGCTTCCTGCGCGGGCTAAGCAGCAAGGATGGAGCCGCCACCACCGCGTTCGGCACATTGACTTTGTTTGTGGACACCAAGGACGGATCCGTGATGGGCATTGCGATTGGTGTGAAAACAGGCATGTACACCTTGCGGCATCGATCGGACACCGATGTCATCACCAATGTTGGATCGTTCGCGGCGAGGCACCAAATTTGGGGTACAGAATTCACCCTCGCCTCTGACGATGCGCGTCTACTGAATTCCGGAACCATGGAACTGGTCGACAGTGCCGGCGTCGTCGTCATGAGCAGTTGATTACTCGCTGCGGCGGCTCCACTCAAACTCCAGCGGCTCCAGCTCTTGCTGGAGCCGTTCGCGTTCCTGAGTGAGTGTGCGCGACTTTGCGGAATCCGCGTAGATCTTTGGGTTCATCAGGTCAGCATCGATGGCGCGCGTGCGTGTTTCGATGGCGGTGATACGTGCTTCGATCTGCTCAAGGTTCATGCGCGCAATCTTTGGATCGCCCGCAGTGGCACTTGATGATCCCTTTGAACTTCCCGTGCCGTTGGTCTTGTTGTTGGCGGCACCCTTGTTGTTTGCAGGACTATTGGAACCCGATCCACTCTTTCCGGACGACTCTGGTCTGGTGCGTTGCTCGGTCTTTGCTTTCTCACGATCAGCCGCGGCGCGTTCGACCGCGTCACGCTGCGAGCGCTCTTCAGCTTCCTTCGCTTCCCATTCATCCCAGCCGCCGTCAAAGTCTCGGGCGTTGCCTTCGCCATCAAGAATCAGCAGGCGATCACAACATGCGGAGAGAAGCGCTCGATCATGGCTAATCAGGATGAGCGCGCCGTCATAGCCGCCGTCCTTTGGATCCATAGAAAGGGCTGTTTCTAGGCGTTCTGCACTGGGAATATCCAAGTGGTTAGTCGGTTCATCCAAGACGATCAGGTTGTTGGCAGCGCTGACGATGCCAGCAATCACCATGCGACCACGCTCGCCACCGGAGAGATTGCCAACGCATTTCTCTTGCTCAGGTCCAGAAAACAGGAACGCGCCAGCTAAATTGCGCGCCTGCTGCTCACTGGCGCGGAGTCCGCCTTCATTGGAAGCGATCACTCGCTGCAGGTACTCCCACACGGTGAGCATGGGGTCAATGTGCTCTTGCGTCTGCCGGAAGTAGCCCACCTTGATCTGCGGGCTCACCTTGAGTTCGCCGGCATCAGGCTGCAGATCGCCAAGCAATGCGCGCACCAGTGTGGTCTTGCCTGCGCCGTTAGGACCAACAATTCCGATACGGTCGAGCGGCTTGATTGCAAAGTCCAACTCATTGAAGAGGACCTTGTCACCGTAACTCTTCGAAAGTCCCGCGCCACGCATGACATAGTCGCCGACCCGCGGGGCCTTGGGAAGTTCAAGGCTCATGACATCCAGTTCAGCTGGACGGTCAACCAGCTCATCACGCTTGAAGCGCTCGAGCCGTGTTTCGCGACCGCGCGCCTGCTTGGCTCGCTGGCCAGCTTTGTACTTCATGATGTACTGCTCTTCGGCGCGGATCTTCCCAAGTTGCTTCTCGTGGCTGCGCTGGCTGTTCATCATGCGCTCGCGTCGGAGGTTGATGAAATCACGGTAATTGCCGGGATATTCAATGATGCGGCCTTGATCCACTTCAATGATGCGGTGCACCACGGCGTCCAAGAGACGTCGATCATGGCTGACTACGAGCACTGCGCCGGGATACTCATTGGCCAGGAAATTCTCTAGCCAGCGGCGTCCTTCGATATCCAAATGGTTGGTTGGTTCATCTAGCAGCAAGATGTCGGGTTGCTCAAGCAGCAGTCGTGCCAGTCCCACACGCGCGCGCTGGCCACCGGACATCTTGGAAACCAACACCGAGAATTGCTCATCGGTGAATCCCAGGCCGTGCAGTGTTTCATCAATCTTGTGATCAATGGCGTAACCACCGGCGCGTTCGATCTCTTCTTCGATCTTCACTTGGCGCTTCATCAGCAGATCGATGTCCGCGTCGGGCTTGGCCATCAACTCGTAAATCTCTTCCATCTGTCGATGCAGGCTGTCAAGATGCTCAAACGCACGCGCGGCAGCATGGCGAAGCGTGTCCATTGGTTCAAGCTTGGGATCCTGCGCCAAGTAACCAACGCGGGTTCCGCGGGCGAGCGCAAGGGTTCCGAAGTCCACTTGCCACAGACCGGCGATCAGCTTCATGAGCGTGCTCTTGCCGCCACCGTTGCGGCCGACCAGCCCAACCTTCTCGCCGGGCTCGATCGACACAGTGGCACCGTCGAGCACGATGTGGGTGCCGAAGCCGTAACGAACGTTGGTGAGCGTGGCAATAGGCATAGGGGAATCGGGTGGACCTGCACACCAATCATGGACACCCATGATGATCCTATCCGACCCTCTCGGTCGCCTCGAACGCTTCGGGGCTGACGTAGCCGAGTGAGCCGTGGATTCTAATTCGTTGGTACCACACCTCGATCCATTCAAAGATTGCCGTGCG
>CALQCP020000123.1 GCA_943329105.2 Chitinophaga pinensis
AGCACCGCATGCAGTGCATCGCCGCTACGGATCTGCACTAAGTCCACGTAATGAATCGGCACTGCCATCTCCGCGGCGATCGTCGCGGCGATCACGCGCTTTGAACTATCCGCGCCACCAATCAGGAGCGTGTGCGGAAAGCGCTTGCCACTCTGCAGCGATTGCTCAACGATCGATGCCAGCGCACTACCAATGGCGGGACATTCTCCAAGATGACTCAGGGTCGGCGCGACCAGATGCGTGTGATCAAGCGTCGTTGCGTTGCTCTTGGCGTGAGCGCGGATCTGAACCTTGCGTGACTCGTCCATGAGTCTCTCCTTCAAGTGGTTGGTGCGTGAGCATGTCCATCCGATGCGAGCGTGGAGCGTCCGCAGTCGGCCGGTAGTTTCGAATTGAGCAGAGCTCCGGAACGTGCGAGCGGATGCGATGGTAATTCCTAGCGCCGCGCGCGCAAGTGAAATTGGCGCGGATCTTGACGGATCGTCAGATTGTGCATGACCTGTCGTGGGACGCGCGTTGGGAACGCCATTCCGCATAGCATCGCAACCAACGGTGATGCAGCGCGTTGCATCATCGACCGCCGGCATTGCGCCGGAATTCACCCCAACAACCCGCATGTCCGGCGGATCAATCGAAAGGCCATCGCATGAATTGGTACCTCGCCGTCCTCAAGAACTATGTCGGCTTCTCCGGCCGCGCTTGACGCATGGAGTATTGGATGTTCATGATTGTGAACTTCTTTGTGTATGCCGGTCTGCTGGCTATTGACCGCATGATGGGGCACGCTGCGTTTGTGTACGGTCCAGGCGCCTTGTGCGTGCTTTACAGTGTGGTAGTCGCACTGCCATGGCTGGCCGTCGTGTTCCGCCGCCTGCATGACACGGATCGCACCGGACTCTGGATATTCATTCACATGCTCCCGTTCGTCGGCAGCATCATCTTCTTCATCTTCATGGTGATGGACAGCACGCCCGGTACAAACCGCTTTGGGCCGAATCCGAAGTCTGCCAGCGCCTAAACGCTGACTGCTCGTCGGTTACTTCGGAAACGCAATCCACACGTAGTAGTCGCCGCCTGGGCAGGGCGGTACTGGCGACGCCAGCATCTCCACAGTTCCGTCTTCGAACGCGCGGTACGGACCAATGACGGTCCATGCCATCACCTGGTCCATGCATGGAATGGAACCGCGGATGGTGAGGTTGGTGGCATTAGCAATCACTTGCTTTGGTAGTCGCGATTCGCGCCCGCTGGTGTCGAGACCCATGGCAACGCAGCGACCGGGGTTGGGCGCGGCTGCGTTCCCCGCTGCAAGTAAAGCGCACGCGCCGCCCACGATGACAACTGAAGTAGCAAGTGATTTCCAGCCAAGACGCGACCCGGAAGTGTTGGTAGTCATGCAATGATCATCGGCAGGGCGGCTGTCGATTCATTGATATCGCCCTCAGGCGCGCGCCTACGCGTTTCGGCGCCCGCTCAAATCGGCCCCATCGTCACCCACCGAGCGCGCAGGCTTTCCGTGGCGATGGAAGGCGGCACGGCGGCCCATGTATCGCTCGTATCCGCGCCCGTCCTGGTTCGCGTGGCAACTCCAAGGCGTTCCAACTTGGCGAGCGCATCGTCAACTTCAAAGTCGACCGGTGCGCCGATCTTGGTGCGTAGCCATTGCTCAACTCGTTCATCGAGTGCTTGCTCAGTGCTTGGTCCGTGGGCCACCAGGAACGCGTATGCCAACACTGCCTCCTTGGCTTCTTCTTCGAACGCTTCGTCGAGCACGCGCAGGAACGCGCCGGACTCGCTGTCGAGCGTTTGGAAATACAGCGTGCGTGAATGCGCATTCGCGTATTCGAGCCGTCGCTTCTGGTACTTGGTGTACGCGCCCATGGTGATGCCAAGCAGTGTGAACGATCCTGCAGCCACCAGTCCCCAACCGCCGGAAACAATCGGTTCGTCCTTGGACAGACCGGTATAGAACTGGATGGCACTCCAAATGGCGGTGAGCGAAAACAGCACTTTCGACGCAGCAAGCACCACACTGATGGTGGCTGGAAGGAACACCACCGCTTGGTCGACGCGCCGCATCTTCACTTTGCAGTTGGGAAGCAGCATTTCCATATCCGGCACAGGGATGTTTCCAAAGAGCTTGAGGTTGAGCGCCCCATCACTTGTTGCAAGACTTGAAAACACAAAGACGCGCTCCAAGACATCAAACTCAACGCGCCGCTTGCGCATGCCAAAAAGTGAGCGCACAGTTTCGGAGCGACGGTCTTTGCCACGCGCAAAGATATGCAGTGCAGCAAACGCGGCCATATCAACCTGGATCTTGACTGATGACAGCGCTTCGGAATCGAAGGCCTCTTGCAATTCTGCACCAGAAATCTCGCGGTAATTGGCTCGGCCGAGCAACTCATGCAGTGCCGCGACGAACGAGTCATAGGTGGGCGTGTTCGGTGCCGCGCCAGCTGCAATCGTTGCAGCAAACGAAGACTTGAGTGTGTCGGCGCGCTCCGTGGATTCAAGACGTAATAGCGCGGTCAGGAGTCGTAGCGTGGAAGCGGTGGGTGTGCCGCCAACGGACGGTTGTTCAGTTGCAAGCCACGCCGTCACGCGTTCGAGGGATGCGGGGATCGAATGATCGGTCGGCTTCAGGTGTGTCATCAACTGCGCAGCGTAATCGGGCGCCGCGCGGTGGGCAGCGTTCACTAAGCGGCATAATGACGGCGAAATATGCAGCAGCGGGGGATATCGGTATCGCAGTTGTGACCACTCTTTCGTGCAGGTACCTTGCCTCAACCATGCCGCTTGGCGTAACGCCCACAACCCTGTTCATCGCCGTTGCAGGTGCTCTGGGTGTTGCCGTGCTACCTGCGTGGAGCCGGGACGCCGATCCGCCCGCTTCGCCCTCGGCGCCTGAGCAAGCAGCGCCTGACCGAGTCTCCACTCCAGACTCCACGATGGACCGATTTGATCGCCTGCAGTCAGAAGTTGAAGCGCTCCGGCGCAAGACCGATGAGCAAGAGAAGAAGATTGAGGAACTGAAGTCAGAGAACGGCGAGGTTTGGCTGACTGCGCAGCGCGCGCAACAGATTCGTGGCATTGTGACTGACGCGCTGAGTGACTCGGCCAACCGGTCTTCATTCCGAAAAGACGGTGCTATCGCGGGCTACGACAATGGCTTCTACCTCGCCAGCGCTGATGGAAACTATCGGATGAATATCGGTGGCCAGGTGCAGTCGCGATTTTCATATGCGTATGCGACTCGTAGTTCGTTGAATGCTGAACAGCGACAGGCCGGTTCGCAGAACGAAAGTGGCTTTGAGCTGCGGCGCGTGCGCATCAATTTCTTTGGTCATGTGTTTGATCCAAGTTGGACTTACCGCGTGCAGTTTGCGTCTGACCGCGATGGCGGGAACCTCAACAATCCTTTCAACCTTGAGGATGTATTCATTCAGAAGGCGCTCGGTGATGGATTCTTCCTGCGCGCTGGGCAGTGGAAGAACTTCTTCAATTACGAAGAGAACACTTCGAGCCGCACGCAGCAATTTGCAGAGCGCTCGTTGGTGAATCAGTACTACAACACCAAGTGGATTCAGGGCATTCTGCTTGGGTGGGAGTCAGAGAAGCTTCGCACATACGCCTCGTACAACGATGGTGGTGCGAATCGGAATCTTGCGGCCATTCAGCCAAATGGCGAAGTGATCGATTGGGCATTCACGGGTCGCGCTGAATACAAACTTGACGGCGATTGGGGTCAGTTCAAAGACATGCAGGGCTGGCGCGGAAGCCCCTTTGCGGCGATGGTGGGCGCGGCGGTGAACTGGCAGCACGCGCCGGGCAATCCGCCCGACGGTCGCCCATCGATTGGCAATGGTCAGATTTCGCCTACTACGAATGACCAGCTAACGCTTCTCACTTACACGGCGGACTTCAACCTGCGCGGTAACGGGTGGAGTCTTTGGAGCGCGTTTCTTGGTAACTACCTCTATGACGGAGGGAATGCTGCTGTTGCGCAGGGGATCGAGGGCAGTCTGTCCTACGGTGCAGTGGTGCAGGGCGGGTTCTTCGTGGCAGATGCGCTGGAGCTGATCGCGCGCTATGAATTCCTGCGTGTGAATTCCGGACAAGCAGCATCGGACGTCAATTCCGCGCTCAGTCGGCAAACGCTCAATCTTGCGACGGTGGGTTTCAACTACTACTTCAATAAGAACGATGTGAAGTTCACTCTTGATGCCGGGTGGGCCTTCGATTCCATTCAGTTCTCAAACGGTCTCTTTGGAGAGCCGATTGCGGGCACCGACTGGCGTGCAACCGGTACCGGAACAGGGAACGGCGGCGTGGTGGTTCGGGCGCAGTTGCAGTTGTTGTTCTAGATACCACGGGCCATGCGAAATCCGGCAGTCTTGCGCGAGTAGTCCGAGGCTCGCGTGATCCGCGACGCAGACCGGCAATTGTGCGCGTGGTTCGCCCATGAGCCGCCGCGCATCACAGTGGGAATGCCGGTTTCACCATGGGCGTTGGCGAGCGCAACGCGGGTTGCGGCGGCCTCGCACCATTCCCAGACGTTGCCGTGCATTTCATGAAATCCCCATGCGTTGGCGGGCATACTTCCGGCGGGCACGGTCTGGCGGCGATCCGGTCCATGTGGTCCGTCGCGGTATGGGTGGCGACCGTTGTAATTCACCACGTCGGCATCGAGATACTTTGCGTGACTGAATGGCGTGTCCGAGCCAGCGCGGCACGCGTATTCCCATTCAACTTCGTGTGGAAAGCGAAAGTTGGGTCCGCATGCGCGGGTAAATTCGCGGCAAGCATCGACGCTGACATTCTCAACCGGCAATGCTGCGCCGACATGAACGCTTGGATTGGAGCCGATGACGCGTTCCCACTGTGCTTGCGTCGTGACAGTCGCTGCAAGGTAGAACGGATGTTTGATGTTGCAGATGATGTGGGTTTCGTCATCCTTGTGGCCCTCTTCATCGGAGGATGATCCGATGGTGCATGAGCCGGGCGGGCAGAGGAGGAACACGATCCCCGTATTGGGGTCGCGCACTTTCCACGGTAGTTTCAGGGCGGCGATTGCGGCGAGCATCGGGGGCGGCATGGCAACGGAAGAGTCAGGGAGTTTGGCGAGCACGGAGACGCGCCAGCCGTGGACGTCAACCAGTGATCGGTCCCGCCACCAAGTGCGGAGGGGTTGGAGGGTGATGATGGAGTGCGCGTGCGTGCGCAGGCGCGTATGCGTAGGGGCGCGCGTTGGCGCGTGTATGCGCGTGTGATTGCTATCGGGGTTCGGCGGCGTAGTGGTGGTTGGGCCCTGCCCGGCGACGCGCGTGTGGCGCGTTTCGCTGGTGTCTCTCGCGTTGCTCATCGCAGCTCCCGGAACGAGGCGCGCAATCGGACGGAACTTCGTGCCTTATCTACGCGGATCGGTGGTAGCAGGTTGCAGTTCGCGGAGGATTTAATTCCGTGACGGCGCCGCAGCGCGGCGACGCGCGAGCGTGCCGCCGAGCCATGCCATGGGGATGTACGCGACTGCCAGGTCGAGCGCAATGAACCACGCGGGTGCCGGGATCATGAAACACATAGCGATGCCGAAGACGAGAAACACGCTGCCGACCACAAACGCAGGGGTCATGCGGCGCCGTGCTGAGAGCGCAACGGCGACCGCTGCGCCGAAGAGCGTGCCGAGTGCGTGCGCCAGGAGGGGTGGCGCAAAGTGCTGCGGCTCATAGAGGTGGATATTGGCGGCGATGCTGTCAGCGTCGTTGACATTGACGCCCGCCGGCGGTGGCACGATCGAAGCGCCAGCGGTGATAACGGCCCCGTTCACCAGGCTGCCAATGATGATTCCGGCGAGGCAGGCGAGGATGTTGCGCAGGATGGGGGTCATGGGGGCGATGCTAGGGGGTTGCATCGGTCACGCCGACATCAACCCTTCTTCCCGCGCCCCGCATCCTTGCTGCGCGCGAGTTCCTGTGCAAGCATCTCGACCATGCGCTCCAAGCGCGCCAAGCGATCGGGTTCCGCTTCAACCTGTGCCTTCGTTGTTTCCGAGGGCATCGAGGCGCGGGCTATCGATCGACGGGGCGATGCCAGCCAGGATGGAAGGCCGCGCGAATCTGCGGATTCCTGTGCAGACCCGGAGTCGATGTCTCGGCGAACGCTGTCGTCTTCGCTTGCGCGTACGTCGTTTGCCCTTTCTTCGCGCAAAGTTGTGCGCATCTGCAATGTCAGTGGCGACATTGGCGGCACTGGGGACATTGGCGGCTCTGGATACATGGGCGATATGGGCGGCGAGAATCTGACCGGCGTCCGTTGCGACGATCGCATCGATGCGGTGCCGCCTCGTTCTTCAAGCCAGATTCGCCACGCATGCTGGTCAAACTCGTACCGCCGCGGCGGGCGGCCAATGCGGTCCGCTTCGGATGGATCGCGGGACGTTCGTACCTCTCGCAGCACCCCGCGGTGCACGAATTCCTGCGAACGCCGGCGAAAACTGCTGTTCGACTCCATGGCATCGGGCTCGAGGCCCAGCGTTGCGGCAATGGCGTTTTGCAGTTCATTGAACGTAAAGCTCTCGGGCAAGAGCGCTATGACGGCGGGCAGTCCGTCAGTCGGGTTCTGCGTCAGTTGATCGCCGCTCAGTGCGCTGAGGCGAAGGTCATCACCCAAGATGCGTTGCGCAAATGGATCGGTGGTGAGCTCGGCGCGCATGGAGGACATGACATGCCGGCCGAAAGATCGATCGCCCAGTTCGCGACCGAGTCGCTCGAGACCGTACGCAAGATCTTGATCAGCCTCTTGACGGGAGGACTTGCGGTACAGAACTCTTTCACTCTCGCTGCTATCCGTGCTGAGATCGGTTCCGCTGCTTCGCGCGGCGGCCCACACCGGCATGGCCACGCGATTGC
>CALQCP020000124.1 GCA_943329105.2 Chitinophaga pinensis
AGCGGCGTGTGAAACTGAGAAGTCCGGCAGTTGGACGTACGCCCCGTGGGTGCCAACCGGACGAACAGTTTCGCCCGAGGCTAAGCGGAACCTTGTGGAGCGCAGCCGTCCGCGTCCGAGGGTCCCGCGCGCAACGGAGGGGGCGGGGGGCGACTCAACTCACTTCGACCGCGCGGCTTGGTACTGGCCCGCATTCGCCTGACGAGGACGGCCGCTGAGCGCGGCCCAGTCCTCTCCGGCGCCTGCGGCCAGGTGACGGTGTTGAGAACTGCGTGGAATTCACGCCGTTGGTAGCGCAGTGATGCCCCGAAAATAGGGACAGGGGTGAACGGCACCTATTTAAATGTTGCATACGCTTTACGGATGCGCGTCGTCAGCTTGCTTCCATCTGCCACTGAATTGCTGTTTGCTGCCGGCGGCGGCGATCTACTCGTTGGTCGTAGCCACGAATGTGACTGGCCGCCAGCGGCAGTGCGCGCTCCGATATTGACGAGTGCGCGGATCGCACACACTGCTGCGAGTGCAGGCGAGCAAAGCACGGCCGTTGACTCCGCTGGTATTGATGCTGCCGTTCGCGCTTCGATCGCTGCCGGTGAATCGCTTTATCACCTTGATGAACATCTGCTCCGCGAACTCAATCCAGATGTCATTCTCACGCAAGACCTGTGCGACGTCTGCAGTATTGACCTGCGCAGCGTCGAGCGCATCGCGCACACATTGCCGCGTGTTCCAAAGATCATCAACTTGAATCCAACCACCGTCTGGCAAGTTCTTGATGATGTACTCACCGTGGGCGAAGCGATCGGACGCCCTGCGCAAGCGCAAGCCGCCGCGACTGCGTTGCGCGACCGGCTGTGGTCTGCCAGCGAACGTGGTGCGCCATTTGTTGACGGGGCGTCAGTGTTATTTCTTGAATGGACCGATCCACCGTTTATAGGTGGCCACTGGACACCCGAACTCATCACCCTCGCCGGCGGCCTTCACCCCCTCAATACTGTTGGTTGCAAGAGCCGAGTTGCGAATCCGGCAGACATCATTGCCAGCGCACCCGAACGGATTGTGGTGGCACCTTGCGGACTTCCACTCGCAGCAGTCCGCGCCGCGATGCCAGCGTTCGAAAGCACCGAATGGTGGGGGAAACTTCCCGCAGTTGAGCAGGCACGGGCAGCTCATGCGCGCGGCGAATTCTCTGATGCAGTCATGCTCGTTGATGGAAATCAGATGTTCAATCGTCCGGGGCCACGATTGATCGACGCCCTGGAATGGCTTGCAGCATGGCTCAACCAACGCCCTGAACATGCACCTGCCGGCTTCCCCGCAGAACCGTGGCAGCCGCGCGACAAGCAATAAACTCCACGCTATGAACGATCGACTCACGCACGCGTCGCAAGAAGCGCTCCAGTCTGGTCAAACACTGGCAACCAGCAGCGGTCACGCGGAATACTCCCCGCTGCATCTGTTGGCCGCACTCACCGCCGATTCTCGGAGCGCAGCATCAAGTGCCTTGGAGCGCGCCGGAATTGAGCCGCGCCGTGTTCACGAAGTTGCCCGCGCAGAACTGCAACGCCTGCCCACCGTTGCTGGCACCCAGCCGCGTCCCGGACAGGCGCTTGGCCAGGTCATCACCGAGGCCGAACGACTGGCGAAGGCAATGAAGGACCAATACACCACCGTCGAGCACCTGTTGCTTGCGCTGGCGTCCGCACAGACCCCCGCCAAGTCCGTACTTACTACGCTTGGTACCGACGAACGCAAGCTATCGAAAGCAATACAGGAGATCCGCGCCGCAAGCGGGATTACAAACGTGAATGATCCGAACGCTGAAAATACGATGGAGTCCCTCAAAAAGTACGGTATTGACCTGACCGAACGCGCCAGGGCTGGCAAGCTTGATCCGGTGATCGGCCGCGATGAGGAAACTCGTCGTTGTATGCAGGTGCTGAGCCGCCGCACCAAAAATAACCCAGTACTCATTGGTGAACCCGGCGTTGGCAAGACCGCGGTAGTTGAAGGACTCGCACAGCGAATCATCAACGGCGATTGCCCCGAGCAAATGAAGGATGTCCAGATCGTCGCGCTTGATGTTGGACAAATGCTCGCTGGTGCAAAGTTTCAAGGCGAGTTTGAAGAGCGACTCAAAGCAGTCATCCGCGAAGTGAGCTCATCAAACGGACGAATCATTCTGTTCATTGATGAAATCCACACCGTCGTCAGCGCGGGTGCCAATTCTGGAAGCCCGGGCGCCGGTCAATTGCTGAAGCCTGCGCTCAGCCGCGGCGAGTTGCGCACTATTGGCGCAACCACACTCGATGAATATCGCACGCACATTGAGAAAGACCCGGCATTTGAACGGCGCTTCCAGCCGGTCTATGTTGGAGAGCCAAGCGTGCTCGACACCATTGCAATTCTTCGAGGAATTAAGGGAAAATATGAAACGCATCACGGTTGTCGCATTCAAGACAGTGCCTTGGTGGCCGCCGCGCAAATGAGTGCTCGTTACATCGCGGATCGATTCTTGCCAGACAAAGCGATCGACCTGATTGATGAAGCCGCTAGCAGACTCCGTATTGAAAACTACAGCATGCCCAGTGTGCTTGGTGATGTAAAGAGCCGCTTGATGCAACTAGAGATTGAACGCGAAGCGCTCAAGATGGAGAAGGACCAAGGGAGCAAGGACCGCGCCAAGAAGACCGAAAAAGAAATTGCCGATCTAAAGGAAGACGATCGACGAATCACTGCACAGTGGCAGGCTGAGAAGAAGGATCTTGACCTCGTCAATAATGCACAAACGCAAATCGAAGACAAGAAGGTGGAAGCCGATCAGGCGCAACGCGCCGGCGACTTGGAGAAGGCGGCGCGCATCCTGTATCACGACATCAAGAAGCTGGAGGCTTCGCAAAGGGACGCGCAAGAGAATCTGCAGAAGCGTATGGATTCTGGCGACATGTTGGTGCGAGAAGATGTTGACCCGGACGCCATTGCCGCGGTAGTCAGCCGCTGGACCGGTATCGCTGTTTCCAAGCTAGTAGAGAGCGAAAGGGAGAAACTCCTGCATATTGAGGATGATCTGCGCAAACGCGTTGTTGGTCAGCCTGAAGCGGTTGAAGCAGTGGCCGAGGCGGTGCGTCGTAATCGCGCGGGACTGGGTGAGTCAAGCCGACCCATTGGTTCGTTCCTGTTCCTTGGGCCAACGGGTGTTGGCAAGACCGAGTTGTGCAAGGCACTTGCTGAGTATCTCTTTGATACCGAAGCCGCCATGGTCCGGATCGACATGAGTGAGTTTATGGAGCAACACTCCGTGGCTCGGCTCATCGGCGCACCTCCTGGATACGTTGGGTACGAAGAAGGCGGTCGCCTCACCGAGGCAGTGCGCCGCCGTCCGTATTGCGTGGTTCTCTTTGATGAATTTGAGAAGGCACATCCCGACGTCAGCAACGTTCTGTTGCAAGTGCTTGATGATGGTCGGCTCACTGATGGCCAGGGCCGGACCGTGGACTTCACTAACACCATCATTGTCATGACTTCCAACATTGGCAGCCATGTCATCATGGAACTCAGTGAGAAGGGCGAAGCTGATGCAATGATCGAAGCGCACGTGCTGACTGAAGTCAAGAAGCACATGCGCCCCGAGCTCATCAACCGCATCGATGAGCTAGTGATCTTCCACCAACTCAGCCGAGCGGACTTGTCCGGAATTGTGGAAATTCAACTGACAAACCTGCGCCGCCGCCTTGAAGACCGCAAGATCACTCTCAACATCACCCCGGGCGCCATTGAGGCGCTTGCCAATGAGGGCTATGACCCGCAATTCGGTGCGCGCCCGCTCAAGCGTGTCATTCAACAGCGTTTAGAGAATCCACTTGCCACTCAAATCCTGAGCGGTAAGTGCCCGCCCGGAACAACCGTGACAGTGAAGTACGAAGGCAAGAGCTTTACGTTCAGTTGACGATTGCGGAGCAACCGCACGCCAAACCACGCCCGCCTTACTCCACCGTCACGCTCTTCGCCAAGTTCCGCGGCTTGTCAACGTCCTTGCCGCGCAACACCGCAGCGTGGTACGCAAGCAATTGCAGCGGCACTACCGTGACCAGTGGCTGCAACATCTCCGGAACATCAGGCACGTAGAAGACATCTTCAGCCATGCTCTTGATGTGCTCATCGCCTTCCGTCGCCACCGCAATGACGTGTCCACCGCGGCTGCGCACTTCCTGAATGTTGGAAAGCACCTTCTCATACTGGCTGTTGCGCGTGGCAACAAACACGCAGGGCATGCCGTTGTCAATCAACGCGATCGGACCATGCTTCATCTCCGCGCTGGGCATTCCCTCTGCGTGGATGTAACTGATTTCCTTGAGTTTCAGTGCGCCCTCCAAGGCCACCGGGTAGTTCACGCCGCGGCCCAAGAACAGCCAGTTCTCACGTTCCATGTACTTCTCAGTGGAACGGCGGATGTGTTCGCTCTGTTGCAGAATGCGCTCAATGTGCGCGGGGATTGCTTCAAGGTCACGCAGCGCGGATGACACAAATTCCTGACTCAGCAACCGGCGCCGGCCGATGTACAGCGCCAACATTGCGGACACCATCACTTGGCCAACAAATGCCTTGGTGCTGGCTACGCCAATCTCCGGTCCAACGCGCAAGTAAATACCTGCATCGGTTTCCCGTGAAATGGAACTGCCCACCACGTTGATCACGCCCAGCGCCATCGCTCCGCGCGCCTTCGCCTCTTGCAGCGCCGCCAATGTGTCCGCCGTTTCGCCGCTCTGGCTCACTGCCACAACCACGGTGCCTTCGCTGACAATCGGATTGCGATAGCGGAATTCACTTGCAAAGTCCCAGTCCGCGGGAATCTTCGCCCACTCTTCCATCAGGTAGCTGCCGATCATTGCAGCGTGCAGCGCGGTGCCTTGGCCAATCATGGTGATGCGGCGGCTTGAAGCCAACGCACGTGCATGATCGCCAATGCCACCAAGAACGATCTGTCCGGCGCGGTGATCCACGCGACCCTGCAAGGTGCGGGTCAGCGCCGCAGGCTGCTCAAAGATTTCCTTGAGCATGAAGTGTTCGAAACCGCCGAGTTCAATCTCGGAAAGATCCATCTCCAGCGCGCGAATCTTGGCATCGATCGTGACGTTGTCAATCGTGCTGGTGCGGAATGAATCGGTCGTCAACTTAGCAACCGTGTAGTCATCAAGCGTGAACGCCTGATTGGTATGCGCCACAATCGCACTCTGATCACTGGCTACCACGTATTCATCACTACCCACGCCAACCATCAGCGGACTGCCTTTGCGCGCAACCACCAACACGCCTGGTTCCTTCTCACACATGCAGCAGATGGCATACGCGCCGGTTACCTCGCGGAGCGCGGCTTGCACCGCGTGTTCAAGATCGCCCTGGTAGAGCTCGCCAATCAGGTGCACCAATACTTCGGTGTCCGTTTGGCCCTGGAAGACGTGCCCCTTATCAGTGAGGTAAATCTTGATGGACGCATAGTTCTCAATGATGCCGTTGTGGACCAACGCAATGCCGTGTCCCTTGATGGGGTCGTCACAATGCGGGTGAGCATTTACCTCGGTCACGCCACCGTGGGTCGCCCAGCGCGTGTGCGCAATGCCGACGCCGCCGTCAAACCCGCGCTTGCCTTCGATCAGCTCCTCCAGGACCCGAACGCGACCGACGCTCTTGGCGATCTGGATCTTGCCGGTCTTGTTCTGGACCGCCACGCCGGCCGAGTCATAGCCGCGGTACTCAAGGCGCTTCAGCCCCTCAAGAAGGAGTGTGGTGGCTGGTTTCTTGCCGATGTATGCAACGATGCCGCACATGTTCGAGAGGCTCCTGACCGAAGTAACCGGCTTCCGCGAGTGTCGCGGGGTACGCCGGAGTGGATATTGTCGGCGAGACCGACCGACTACGATCGCATACTTGTGCAGTTCTTTGCTCAAAATTCGCTCAGAGTGAGACACAATTCATTGCCTGACAATAGTTTCAATCATTCCGATCCACCCCCAAAATCAGACGCTTCAAAGGCGTCGTTTCGAGCGTGGGCTCGCCAGGCATCAAGACATCAGGCAGATCGCACCTGCGCCATCAGCCAGGCATTATGCGGCGATCTTGTACCGATCTTACGCGATCATGCGCCGATCGCCGCTGAATCAACCCGCCGCCGGATAATGCTTTATGTGCCGATCCGTGGCGAAATTGACCCGATCGTGCTGGCATCATGGGCGATCTCTGCCGATTGGGACCTCTGCATTGGCTGGGGCTCAAGCCGCTCGGCGGTCCTGCAACCCGTTGGCGTGCAGCAGGAGTTCATCGCCGGCGGCACCTGGCACCGCGACCAGTGTGAGCCCGACGCCTGGGACATGCCCGTCCCCCGCGCCCATGCTCCGATTCGCACCGCCACCCTGACCGCGGTGATCGTCCCAGGTCTCGCCTTCGACCGGCGCGGGCACCGGCTCGGCCGAGGCGCGGGCGTCTACGACCGATTCCTCTCAACTCTTGCGCCGCACACCCTCCGCATCGGGGTCATCCCCGACGCGCAACTGGTCGACGCACTGCCCACCGAACCGCATGACGTTCCCATGCACTTGGTGGTCACCGAGAAGCAGGTCATCGCCGCCGCCACTCTCGCGCCATAAACCACCACTGGCCCGATCCCCGCGACGCTCAGAAACCTGCGCAATCACTGCGGCAAATTGTGGCACAATGCCGATGTCACACAGATGCGCGGCATCGGACGCCGCGCTCCCGTTCGCACCGCTTGCACACGAGGTCAAGGATGACCCTTCCTAGCCAGTCGCCCCGTTCCCACTCGCCTATTTCTTCTGGTGCTCGCAATGCCCAGGGGATGCGTTCGCTGTTCATCGCCGTTGCGGCGATTGGACTTGGCGGCGC
>CALQCP020000125.1 GCA_943329105.2 Chitinophaga pinensis
GATCTATGCGCGCGTTCACATCGCGCTCGACACGATGCCCTACAACGGCACAACCACCACCTGCGAAGCGCTGTGGATGGGCGTACCGGTGGTGTGCGTACAGGGCGACCGCCACGCGGCTCGCGTCGGCGCCAGCCTGCTGCGGGCGACGGGATGCGAACAACTGCTTGGACGCACAACCGATGAGTTCGTAGCAATCGCTGTAAAACTGGCGCATGATCGCGCGCAACTCACTGCATTGCGATCCGAATTACGCGCCCGCCTGCTCGCCTCGCCGCTCATGGATTCCCGCGGGTATGCGGAACGATTCCACAGTGCGCTCCGCGAGTGCTACCGCGCCCAACATGCGCTCGCGTTCCCCACTCGATAGCCGCTCCAGCAATCCAAGCTTTGTGTAGGTCTCCACGCGTGAGGCGGCGTCGACGCCGGCATACACCGCAGTTGCATCAATGATTGGACGCCCGATGATTTCTTCAAGCTGCCTTTGTGTGTAGGTGGGCTTGATCACCGCCGTGCTCTTCGTACCGTACTGATTGAGATTGGAAGCAAAGATGCCAGCAGCGCTGACGGGAAGGAAGTCCTCGTAGCGCAATCCCTCGTATTGGACGTATCCCTGCCGAATCAGTTCCGTCATGTCGGTTGATGTCACTGCGCCCGCCTTGGCGGCAGCAATTCCAGCTGTAGTGGGTGCAAAGCGCGCAAACACAAGATCAGCGGCGATGAGTTCTGGAAGCGTCTTCGGAAACTTGGCAAATGGCGCTGCGTAGAGCGCTTCGTACGCAGCGAAATCCCGCTGCGGTAACTTCGGATCATGCTCGCGCACCGCATCCGCCTGCACGAGGCACTGGTCGTACATCGCCCGACCCGTTGCGGTGCATGCGTAGAACCGCTCTTCGATCTCACCAAAGCGTGCAGTGTGTGTTGCCATCAACGTGCTGCCGTCGTCTTCGGTAAACACCACCGGCTCAGTCAGCGCGTGGTATGCATCTTGGCGGAGCAGGATCGGCGTGTCTTGCGAAGGACCTTCGGTGTAGTCCTTGAAGCCCGCGTGACTCAGCTTGTGCAACTGGAAAGTCTCGCTACGGAAAGTGGTGACAAGTCCATTCACAAGTGCAGCAATGTCCGCGGCGGTGACTGTTCCGGGTTGATAGGAATCAATCTCCGCGTGGCTCAAGTGCATAAAGTGCAGGCATAGCCAATCACGATCAGCAACTGCGGAAACCCGCGTGAGCGCGGTGGTGGCACGGGTGCGGAATGCGGCCTCATCCAACTCACCAAGGCAATGCTTCATAGACGCGGTATAAAGATCCATGAGAAGCGTGTTGGGCGTCAGATGATTCAAGTGGTGGTCCTGGAAACACGCAATGTCTGCGGCAATCTTGAAACCAGCGTCGCACAGTTCCTTGTACAGCCCAATGTCCCGCGCAGCACCAGTCCACTTGAAGATCCGCTCGACGCCCTCGCGAACGAGTGCCTCGCCGTCATCAGCACTCAGGCCGCCCTGTCGCTCGCAACGTTCGATCAATTCCTTGGATCGATCCGAGAACACCGTGCGCTTCGCGAGGAGCGCATCAAGGCGTGCGCGCATGGTGTCGTCGTAGTAGTCGGTCATCAACAGCGATGTGAACACCCGATGTTCGGGGCGCGTTACTGAGCGAAACGCTGTGGCGATGATTGGCTGACTCTTTGGCCCCAGCGCCGTCATGCCATAGAAGTTGTGCGGCTCCATGCCGAACACACCAAAAAAGCGTGACACCCATCGATACTCATCAGGACGACCGATGCGGATGGCACCGTGCCGTTCGCCGCTGGTTCGCTCAAGTTGCTGCGCGGTGATGTGGAAGCCGCGGTGCAATTTGCAGAGCACTTCGCACACCGCTTCATTGGTGGCACGATTCACCAGAAGCGCGCGGTCATAGAGCGGCACCTCAATGCCGAACATCCGGGAGAGCTCAGCGAACAAGCGATTCTGAAGGAGGATTCGATCAACAAAGTGGGGCGACATGTTGCTGACTTTAGCCCCGCCACTCCCACCTATTTCTCTAAGTAGTCAAGATCCCGATGAAATGTCTCATCGAGCGCAAGCGCGGCAACTATTCCAACGGCCACACAACAAATTCCCAGAGTGAAAGTCGCCTGCACAACGCCCATACCGGGCTTCATTGCCAACCAGATGGAGGTGATCGGAACCGCCATGGCTCGGACAAAGTTGGGCGCGCTGGTAGCCGCGGTTGCCCGCAGGTTGGTCCCAAACTGCTCGCTGGCGGTAGTTACAAAGATCGCCCAGTACCCAGTAGAGGCGCCCACCAAGCACATCATCCAATAGAAGGCCTGTTCGCTGCGCGGCGCGACTGCAAAGAACATGGCGATGGACGCGGCGAGGAACGCCAAGAACAAGAGAATGGTTCGTGTGCGACTCTGCAACCACTGCGAAATGGCGCCACTGGCAACATCGCCGACCACCACTCCAACATATGCCCAGAAAATTACCTTGGCAGGCATGATCGGGTCCGTGATGCCCATTGCCTTGCCAATCTCAGGCCCAAAGATAAACATCACGCCGCCCACAAACCAGATGGGCATCGCAGAGAGAACCACTGCCGCAAATCGCATGAAGCGACGCGGTGGCCACAGCAACTGCAGTGGATTTCCGCGCGGCACATCCTGTGTTTCCGTGCTACGAAACAGCCCGCTCTCTACAACGCCCACGCGCAGCCCAAGCAACGCAAGGCCCATGATTCCGCCGATCAGGTAACACCACTTCCACTCGATGTACGTACCAACGATGCCCG
Organism: Chitinophaga pinensis; assembly: GCA_943329105.2. Classification (GTDB taxonomy): domain Bacteria; phylum Planctomycetota; class Phycisphaerae; order Phycisphaerales; family SM1A02; genus UBA966. The sequence goes on from CALQCP020000125.1 coordinate 2,793, forward strand.
CAGCCACTGCGCCGGAGAGCCCCACCGCCGCAACGATGGTGGTGCCAATGCCGCGCTTGGCGGTAGGCAGCAATTCGGCAACCAAGGTGATCCCTGCGCCAAGTTCGCCGGCCAGTCCGAACCCTGCCACGAACCGGAGTACTTCGTACTGCCACACGTCCGTTACGAATGCGTTCAGAATGTTGGCCACCGAGTAAAGAACGATCGACCCAAACAACACCTTGATGCGGCCAAGGCGGTCGCCAAGCATTCCAAATGCAATGCCACCAAGAAGCATTCCCACCAGTTGAATGTCCAGCAAGCGCTTGCCAACCAGGGTCAGCTGTTCTGGGTCGGTGATCCCGAGCGCCTTGAGGCTAGGGATTCGAACGATGGAGAACAGCACCAGATCAAAGAGGTCAACGAAGTAGCCAAGAGCGGCCACCAACACAGCCAGCACGGTGGCGCGCGGCAGCTTGGATCCCGGGTCAACAATGGGGGAAATTTCTGACGCACCCAGTGCTGTTGTGGGCGCTTGGGGCGGGTGGGCAGGCATAGCGCTCAGTCTAATTGTCTGCCGCGCCCTGGCGGTAGGGAACTCGGAAAAATCCGATTGGTTCCGGGTAACCTCCCCGCGCGCGTTGGTTCGCAAGGGAACCGCGGGCTCATTCACCACCAACTTCGAGCATCACTATGAAACACCGTAACGCTCTCACTGCTATTGCCCTAGCTCTCACATCCACCCTCGCGAGCACGGCATGGGCACAGCTCTACGATAAAGCATCTGCGTCAGAAACAGCGCAGGCTGCAGAGGCCGACGCGAACGACACCACCGTCACCGCCAAGGACAAGCAGATGTTCGGCCTTTCGTGGTTTGGTTCCGACCCAGAGAATCCCCGCCCGCTGTTGCAGGCGCCAGCAGAAGTGCGCAGCGAGAACGGCGTATGCAAAGCAAAGGTGCACATTCGTAAGCAAGAAGTGCAGGCCGGCGACCAAACGCTCAATACCTCCTGCTTCAACGGTCGCTACACCGGACCAACGCTGCGCTTCCGCGCTGGCGACACACTCGAGCTGAACGTCATCAATGATGGCGAATACAACACCAACATCCACTTCCACGGCATGCAGGTGTCACCGGACGATTACGGCGACAGCGTGTTCACCATCATTCCGATGGGACATGAGTACACCTACCGCATCAAGATTCCGGAGTACCAGCAACCCGGTATCTACTGGTACCACGCGCATTCTCACCAGACCAGCCAGCGCCAGGTCATGCAGGGCGTCACCGGCACCATCATTGTGGAAGGCGCGCTCGACCGCTACCCAGCGCTCAAAGATGTAAAGGAAAGCATCGTTGTATTGCACGACTATCAGAAGGGTCTCAGCGGCGAAGTGGTCCTGGGAATTCAGATTTCCTGGCCGACGTACCGCTTGGTGAATGACCAGAAATTCCCTGATATTGAGATCAAACCAGGCGAAGTGCAGTTCCTGCGAATTGCCAATGAGTCAACCAACATTTACTACAACCTTGACTTCGGCGGTGAAAAATTCTGGGTGGTCGGTGTTGATGGCAACCCCACCGTGCAGATGACAGAGGCAACGCGTTGGGCATTAGGCGCTGGTGCACGAGTTGAAGTCATGGTGCGCTTTGACAAGCCAGGTCGCTACAAGTTGCACACCTCGGAGATCCGTACCGGACCAAACGGGGACGGGTACTCCGCTGAGAACCTCCTGACCATGGTGTGCATAGGTGATCCGGTTGCAAATCCAATCGCCCTGCCGCAGACGCCCGTCGGCCCATGCCCACTTGATGACCTGAGCAAGGTGACGCCGGACGTGACTCGCACGATCGTCTTCAGCGAAACTGCCAACGACTTCCGGATCAACAATCGCTATTTCGACGGAACGCGCATCGATCAGTTAGTCCGTTACGGCGACAACGAGAAGTGGATCGTTCGCAACTCCTCTGACGAACTGCATGTGTTCCACATTCACCAGCTTGACTTCCAGATCCTGAAGATCAACGGCGTCCCGCAGCCGTTCAACATGCATAACGACACGTTCTCCATGCCCGTCCGCGGCGAAGTGGAGATCATGATTCCATTCACACGGCCGTGCGTTGTTGGTGACTTCGTGTTCCACTGCCACATCCTCTGCCATGAAGATGGTGGCATGATGCAGAAGATCCGCGTCTATGACCCAAGCAAGCCGATGCCTCCGGTGCGCCCGGGCGACGGCTACGGACCTGAGCCGGAAGATGCGCATTTGCCGCTGAAAGCCGCTGATGCCAACGCCGTTGGTGGTCCATTCGAACTGCGCGATGCGCAGGGTGCTGAGTTCACTGATGACCAACTTTCGGACGGACTGGCACTCTTGTGCTTCGGTTACACCGAATGCACTGGCGCTTGCCCCCGCAACATGGCCACCTATGCGGGTGTTGCTGACATCCTCAAGGCCGAGGCTAATCCCCCGGAATTGCGCTACGTCTTTGTTAGTGTTGACCCCTCACGCGATGAGGGCGCCAAGCTGAAGGACTACGCATCCAAGGCACCGGTTCCATTGATTGCACTCACTGGTGATCCAGAAACCATCGTGCGCACCTCGCGCACATTCGGCGCTGCGTATGAGCCACAACCAAAGCGAGCCGACGGTTCGTACACGGTTCGGCACTCCACCGACACCTGCCTCGTTGGTCCGGGTGGCCGCATCTTCAAGCGCTTTGAGCTTGGAGCTGACCCGAAGGACATCGCCGCAGCCGTCAACGAGTTTGCCACGCGTGTGCCGCGCAAGGCCGTAGCGAACGCCAGTACGAGCACCGAAGGAGGTTCCAAGTGAATATCCGAATCTCCCACCAACTCCGAGCACTCTGCGCCGCACTCCTTGCCATCGCGACATTCGCAGTGCCAAGTAACTGCTTCGCGCAGGGCGGCGGCGGCACGCCGGATCCGCGACCATTCGCACTGTTCCGTGACATGTTTGACACCTTCGGCGAGTGGCACGGGCCGATCGTCAACATGGCTTACCAGCCGCAGGTTCAGTACACCTACTCCGATACCCCTGGAAACAAGAACAATTTCAACGGGACCATCTCTTGGGGTAGCTACATCTGGGTGACCCCGGAAATCAACGTCAACATCAATCTCAGTCTTGAGCAGATTGATGCGCCGAAGAAAGAAGACCAATGGTTCTTCAACGGCGAAGGCATCAATGCTGGTGACATCTGGGTGCAATGGAGCGATCAGCGAACCGGCATCTTGGCGGGGCGATTCACCGCGCCGTTCGGTATCGCGCCATTGTTGCTGCCCGGACTGTTCGACCTGAACTCGGTTGGTGCTTACAACTTCGGCGGACTCATGGGAACCATGGGCACACTCTCCACGGGTGACGAAGGTGGCGGTATTCACTCGTTCAGCGTTGCAGGATTTGGTATCGACACCACGTTCATGTCGCAGAGTTACATCGTCTCCACTCCAAGTCCAACCGGGCCTGGAACAGGCGGCGGCGTGGACAGTTACTGCCTTTCATACAACGGCGTCAACATTCCGCTCCTCTTCCCAACCTTGCAGGTTGCTGTGTCGTACATCGACTTCGGAACAGGCATCGGAGCAGACGCCAATCAGAAGGGTCTCTCCGCCGGATTCAACTGGCAATACATTGTCAACGGCGACGCCACGCAAACGCTTGACGCTGGCTACGTCAGTATCGGGCCGCTGTTTGAGTACGTGAAGTTCTGGAATGTCGATGGCGTTCAGGATGCTTCGAGCGACTTCTACACACTCGGCATCATCGGAAACGCTGGCAACTGGCAGTCCGATGTTGCGCTGACTTGGAATAACACGTCAGCGACATCCGGCAATCCCGCGTACGACAATTTCTTGGCGTCAGCGAGCCTTGGTTACAACTTCTTCGGGCCACAGTCGCTCGTGGAGTTTGGCTACGCGTACCAGGTGCAGGATGGGAAAATCGACAACCAAGTGGGTGTCCAAGTGAGTTTCCCAATCAATGCGCTTGAGTACTTCCCCCTCTGGAACTGACCCAATACAGCGGGCTGCACACGCGCCCCCAACCGCTTGATGCGCAATCGGTGGCTTCCCGGACTCGGGAGCCACCGATTGCTCGTA